>REEA01000050.1 GCA_007695305.1 Bacteroidia bacterium | reverse complement strand
GCAGCATGCCGTTGAAATGGCTGTGCTTGCCCGTTAGTATGGCAGCCCGGCTGGGCCCGCAGATGGAGTTGGTGCAAAAGACGTTCTCGAAAAGCATTCCCTCAGCGGCCAGCCTGTCGAGCGCCGGGGTTATTACATGCTTGTGAAGCTCAGGGTTATTGTTTTTGGGTCCGTAGGCGCCGATTGCATGTGTTGCATGGTCATCGCTGAAGATAAAGATGATATTTGGCCTCTCTTCAGGTTGCTCGCCTCCCGGCTGGCACGCGGCAAACATTGCCGGCAGCGTAATGATTAAATGTCTGGAGTACTTCATGGTCTAAAGGTTAGTTGGTTTTTATGATAATGCATGTTGTTTGCCGGATACCGGCGGGATCCATGCCGGCCGGCTGTGCAGTCATCTCAGAAACATTGCTCCCCCTTGTTTTTCAGACACTCCGCCGGCGATTTAAGGCATCTGTAGCACAGCTCATTATCCTGAACTTTCCCTTCTGTGAAATCCTTGATATTGTTCATGGTTGTTTCGGCAATATTGTGCATTGCCTCCCTTGTGAAGAAGCCCTGGTGCGAAGTTATGATTACATTGTTGAAGGTAAGCAGCCTTGCGAGTATATCGTCGGTCAGGACCCTGTTGGAAAGATCCTCAAAGAAATACTCAGCTTCCTCTTCATAAACATCAAGCCCGGCGCTCCCCACCTTTCCGTTTTTCAGCCCCCATATCAGGTCGGCCGTGCGTATCAGCTTGCCCCTCCCGGTATTGATTATCATGACACCATCTTTCATGATCTCGATTGTGTTCCTGTTGATCATGTATTCGGTCTCTTTTGTAAGCGGGCAGTTGAGCGAGATTATATCGGAGCTCCTGTACAGTTCGTCAAGCGGAACATACCTGAAGTTATTCTCCTTTGCAGCCTTCCTGTCAGGGTAAGGGTCGTAAGCCAGCACGTCCATGCCGAACCCAAGCAATATTCTGATCAGCGCCCTCCCTATCTTGCCAGTTCCGACGACGCCCGCTTTTTTACGGTACATGTCAAAGCCCATTAGTCCCCCAAGTGAGAAGTTGGCATCCCTTGTCCTCCAGTAAGCCCTGTGGATTTTACGGTTGAGTGACAGCATAAGCGCCACGGTATGCTCGGCAATTGCATTGGGTGAATAGGCCGGTACCCTTACCACATGTATCTTTTTGTATGCAGCCTTGAAATCGACGTTGTTGTATCCCGCACATCTCAGTGCTATCAGCTTTATACCGCATGAATGAAGCCTCTCAATTACTTCAGCAGATACAACATCGTTTACGAAAACGCATACCACATCATAACCTTCGGCCAGCATGGCATTGTCGGCAGTAATATTGAACTTGTGATACTTGATCTCGTAACCGAAATCCCTGTTCAGCTCATCAAACATGTCCCTGTCATAGGGTTTTGTATCGAAAAAGGCGATCTTTGTACTCATATTGAATGGTTATTTATCAATGTTAAAAATAGTAATAAACTGACAAAAACCGGCAGATATGCAGTTGAGAACAGTTAATCCGGCAACGGGAGAGCAGGTTGCCACCTATGAGCGGCATACACCCGGCGAGGCTGCCCGTATCATATCCCTTGTAACCAATGAACAGCATGATTGGGGGCTCACAGATTTCAGCCACAGGGCTGACCTGATGCTGAAGGTTGCAGAAAATCTCAGGCAAAATTCAGAAGAGTATGCCCGGTTGATCACCCTTGAGATGGGAAAGCCAATAGCTCAGTCGCTTGCAGAGGTTGAAAAATGCGCCGGTGTATGCGATCATTACGCAGAAAATAGCGGCAGGTACCTTGAACGCGAGTATGTTGAAGCCGGCGGAGCCGAAAGCTTTGTTGCCTTCAGTCCCCTTGGCGTGGTGCTTGCCGTCATGCCCTGGAACTTTCCTTTCTGGCAGGTGTTCAGGTTTGCAGCACCGGCATTAATGGCAGGAAACGGAGCGCTGCTCAAACATGCTTCAAATGTTACCGGGTCGGCACTGGCAATTGAAAACATCTTCAGGGAATCAGGATTGCCCCCCAACCTGTTCAGAACACTTAAGATCGGCAGCGACGCTGTAGGCCAGGTCATAGAAAACCCGCTTGTAAGCGCGGTAACTCTTACCGGCAGCGTCGGGGCAGGACGCGCGGTGGCTGCAAAGGCCGGGGCGGAACTGAAAAAGACCGTTCTTGAGCTTGGCGGGAGTGACCCGTATGTTATTCTTGAAGATGCCGATCTTGATAAAGCTGTTGAGGTGTGTGTCAACAGCAGGCTGATAAATGGAGGACAAAGCTGCATTGCTGCCAAGCGCTTTATTGTTGTCAGGCAGATGCTGGAGGAGTTCACGGAGCGTTTTACCGCGCTGATGGCTGCCAAAATGATGGGCGATCCCATGGATAAGAAGAACGATATCGGCCCCATGGCATCAGTTGCGCTGAGGGATGAGCTTCACGGGCAGGTTGCCGCAAGCATTGACAAGGGTGCAAAATGCATTCTTGGAGGTACGGTGCCGGAGAAACCCGGGGCCTGGTACCCTCCAACTGTGTTAACGGGCGTCAAACCCGGTATGCCCGCGTATGACGAAGAGATATTCGGGCCGGTAGCGGCGATCATAGGCGCTGAAGATAAGCCCGGGGCCATCAGGATCGCCAATGATACGCAATTCGGACTCGGAGCCGCGGTATTTACGCGCGATACGGAAAAGGGCACATCCATTGCTGAAAAGGAGTTGAATGCCGGCTGCTGTTTTGTGAACGACATGGTAAGGTCGGATCCCCGCCTGCCTTTCGGCGGAATAAAACAGAGCGGTTACGGCAGGGAGCTTTCATATTTCGGCATCCGGGAGTTTGTCAATATCAAGGCGGTTTTATCCTGCTGACCAACAACCATTTACAGATTATTTGAAGCAGATTTTTAGCCTTGCATCAGCAATACCTATGAAATTAGTTTGCGAACTATAAAAATAGTTGTATCTTTGACAAGGATCTGATTTGTCAAACTAAAATATCTTAAGATGCAACTATTCAAAAACAATGGAGTACGAAGGGCACTGATACTGTCACTGCTCGCTGCAACCGCAGTTTTTGCGGCCACCTGTACCAAGGAGATCCTGATGCAGCAGGATCCGCCCGGGCAACTGCAGGTTCCCCAGCTTGCACCCGGAAGTGACAATCTCTATTTTGTTGTTGAGCAGATGCCCTACTTCAAAGAAGAGGGTAAGGGTTATGACGGATTTCGAAAATTCATTGCTGAAAACATCCGTTACCCTGAGGAGGCCCGGGAACAGGGCATAGAGGGCAGGGTTTTCGTGCAGCTTACCGTAAAGGATGACGGAAGTGTAGGCAACGTAAATGTTGTAAGGGGAGCCGATCCTCTGCTTGACCGGGAAGCCGTGAGGGTGGTTGAGGCATCGCCGCGCTGGGTCCCCGGTATGCAGAATGGCAAACCGGTCAATGTCGTGTTCACCATGCCTGTAACCTTTTTGCTTCCCGGCGGGGAGCCTGATGAGGAAGTCTTAACTATGACTGTAACCTCCAGTCCGCCAAAAGGGGAGCCTGAGGAGTAATTCCCGGCCTGGCCAGGAGGCTGGCTTCCGTAAGTTGACAATGGCAGTTGATTAATCAAATTGCATTAACTTTGCTGTTAAAGTCAATGGGAGCCATGAATTTCCTTCAA
>REEA01000014.1 GCA_007695305.1 Bacteroidia bacterium | reverse complement strand
CACCGGAGGTTATAAAAAATATGAACAAATAGGCGACTTCAGCATCCTGCCCGAACGATTTGAGATCGGGAAAGAACTCACCAACCTGTTTAAAATCAAAAGACATGTGGTTTCTGAAAAGTATAAGGGTGCCATAGAAGCGATTTTCGCCAAAACTTCCAAAAAATAAGCAGTCATGGAACTACCTGACCAACTATTATATACGCACGATCAGGCACTGCTGGGATTGATGATCGCCCTGATTATGCTGGGTATGGGTGCGAGCCTTACGGTAAATGACTTCAGGGCGGTGGCACGTAACCCCAAAGGTGTCCTGACAGGGTTTCTGTCGCAATTCGGCCTGATGCCATTGATTGCACTTGGTATGTCAATTGTGTTGAAGCTGCACCCGGCATTTGCCATATCACTAATTCTCATCGGGTGTTTACCGGGAGGTACCACGTCCAACATGTTTGCTTACTTCTCGAGGGGGTCGGTAGCGCTGAGCATTTCCATGACGACAGCTTCCACCCTGCTGGCTCTCATCATGATGCCAATCATTATCAACCTTTATACCGTTGGATTTACCGCGCAACTTAGCGCCGACTTGCGCGTAGGAGGTGTAGAAACTGAATTTGTCATTCCAACGGGAAACATCATCAGCTCTCTGGTTCTCGTACTTTTGCCCGTGATCTTGGGTATGATCCTCAGAAGAAAATCGCCCGGATGGGCAAAAACGGCTGAAGACACAGCCGGCTTCCTGGCGGTTGTTGTAATTCTGTATCTCATTGTTACGGCCTTTTTAAGGCATGGTGACCTCTTCATCAAAACACCCAAAGAGGTCTACATCGCCTCTATCGGTCTCGGACTGGCAGGCTTCTTTTTCGGGTACTGGTTCTCGCGGCTGATCGGCATGAAGCCCATATTCCAGCGTGCTATTTCACTGGAAACAGGCATACAAAACACCCCGGTCGCCTTCGCCATTATCCTGCTGAGCTTCAATGAACCCGTTCAGAGCCAAATGCTGTGGCTGGCCATTTTGTATGCAACCTTCATCGTGATGACCTCTTCTGTCATTACCCTGTATTTTCGCAAAAAGGGCAGGTTTGACTGGAATGTGTTCAAAAACACCCAGATCCATAACCGCCTCTTTGGAAAGGACTATGTGACGCATTATCCGGATGGATATCTGCCAAACCGCCTGGTGAGTGACCCCAGCCAGGGAACACAGCCTGCTCAAAAACGCTAACAAGCATCATGATTTACCTTTATAATCGGAATAATATGGGAAATTCAATAAACAACAGCAAGACTTTGACTTCCATTTTGCTTGCCACTTTCATGTTCCTGTCCCTGGCATCTTTCGGAAACAGCGAACAGGCGCGGGATGAAAATGTGAAAACAGGATGGAGACTGGGTGGATTGTTGCCCATCATCACCTTCGACAGCGATTTGGGTTTGCAGTATGGCGCCCTTGTAAATTTCTTTGACTATGGGGATGGAACCCGGTTTCCCCGTTACAATCACTCGCTTTACTTCGAGGTTTCCAGGTTTACCGGTGGCAGTGGCGTAAACAGGTTTTTTTATGACTCAGACCGGCTCATCAATGGCATTCGCACAACATTTGACGTGACCTATATGACCGACCCCCTGCTGGACTTCTTCGGGTTTAACGGTTACCAATCTGTTTACAACAGTGCTTTTATTGATCCCGACAGCGAGGATTACATCTCCAGGGCCTTTTATGCCTTTGACAGGAAAAAATTCAGAGCCAAACTGGATCTCCAGGGGAAAATCGGTGACGGTAACTTTGGCTGGCTGTCCGGCTTTGAAACTTACCATGTGAGCGCTGGCTCCGTCGATATCGAGAGGTTAAACAAGGGCAAAGCCGAAGACCTGCTGCCCGATGTACCCGGGCTATATGACAGATACGTGGAATGGGGGCTCATATCGCAGGATGAGCAAGATGGCGGTTGGGTCAATTATCTGAAAGGCGGACTTACTTACGACACAAGGGATCACGAACCCAATCCCATGCGCGGCATCTGGACTGAGGCTGTGGTGTTTCTTGCTCCCGGATCTCTTGTAACCGGCGATATGGGTCACGCCCGCCTCTCTTTAGCCCACAGGCAATATTTTACCCTTATACCCGAAGATCTCTCCCTTGCATACCGCATCAACATCCAGCAAAACATCGGAGGGCAGGCTCCATTTTATCTGCAGTCGCTGGTAATTACCTCTTTTTTGAGGAGTTTCGTGTCGGAAGGCCTGGGAGGGAGAAACACCCTCAGGGGGATATTGCGACACAGGGTGGTTGGCAACGGATACGCGCTCGGTAACCTGGAATTGAGGTGGAAGTTCCTGTATTTCAATATTGGCAACACCAATGTATACCTGGGACTGAATGGTTTCCTTGATGCAGGCATGGTGATCGATAATGTGGCATTTCACCTTGATGATGTTCCTGAAAATAAAAGACACCTGTATTTTGAAGACGGTAACGATACCCCGCATGTTTCGGCAGGTGCCGGCTTGCGGGTTGCCATTAACCGCAATTTCATCGTAGCCTGCGATTTCGGGAAAGCATTTGACAAGCGCGATGGCGATACGGGTTTGTATATTGGCCTGAATTATCTGTTTTAGGAAGGTTTTAGTTTGTCCAAAAAAAACAAAGATTAACCACACAGAGCGCACAAAGAAGGCGGAAGGCAGCACTGAGCGCTGAGCATGGAGCACTGTGCATTGAGAAATCTTCACCCTGAAGGGCAGCATAATAGTTTCTGACTTTGCCAGCTACAAGCAAGTGCTTACCAACCTGAAATCTGACCCTGAAAAATTTGTTCAGAAAAGCGTAGGCAACAACCTGAATGACTTGATGAAAGAGAATCCTGCCAAGGCCCGGGAGATCATATCCGAATGGCAAAATGATAACCCATCCAAAGAAACGCTGTGGATCATTAAGCATGGATTGCGAAGTGAAAGAAAAACAAAATTACAGGATCAGGTGCCTCGACCATAACAATTGACTCTGAGAGCACTCAGCCTGAATTGTCGGTCAGGGCCAGCGGCTCATCCGACATGTATGCCATCATCAGGGAAGAAGTCAGAGGCAACCTGTCCGGTTCTTCCGATCTTCATATAAGCGGGTCGCCGGTGATAAAGGTGAGCACTTCGGGCAGTTCGGATATCAGAAAATTTTAGACTTTTCAGCAGCACATTTTAAAAAAAATACTTATCTTTGGCGTTAGCAACGTGAAACAATAGTATGATTTTTTCATTTGGCTCAAAGGATACTGAAAAAGTTTGGCATGGAGCGCGTGTCAAAAAGATACCAATTGATATTCAACAAATTGGACGTAGAAAATTAAGAATGCTTAATAACGCTCAAAATTTGTCTGATTTGAGAATCCCTCCATCAAACCGACTTGAAAAACTGCAAGGTTCAGATTTTTACAGCATTCGGATTAATGACCAATGGAGAATTGTTTTTCAATGGGTTAACAATAATGCGCACGAGGTTGAGATAATGGATTATCATTAAAAATTGGAGGACTAAAAAATGAACAGATTGGCAAATATTCACCCCGGAGAGATTCTATTAGAGGAGTTTTTAAATCCTCTTGAGATCACAGCATACAGATTATCCAAAGACACCGATATTCCGCAGACACGGATTTCTCAAATTATTAAAGGGAAAAGAAGAATTACTGC
>REEA01000145.1 GCA_007695305.1 Bacteroidia bacterium | reverse complement strand
TTTTTTCTTGGCGATCTTTGCGTGGAACTTTTCATTCCTCGCAATGGCCGCAAAGAATTTCCAATTTATACAACATCACAAACCTCTAAAAGAACTCTACAATCGATCACTGATCATCAAAAATCGAAAATCGACAATCGTTTTCTTATTTTTGTGCATCCAAAAAAACATGACATGACGCCAAAGAAAAAAAGAAACCCAACCTGGGATATTATCAGAACCTACAGTATCATCACTTTCGCACTGTTTGTGAATGCTATCGCCTGGACAGCCTTCCTCCTGCCATCCGAAATCGTTGGCGGGGGAATAACCGGCCTTTCGGCATTGATTTACTATGCAACGGACATTCCGATTGCCATACCCTTTTTCCTGATGAACCTGGTGTTGTTGATTTTCGGGGTGAAAAGCCTTGGCCTTGGTTTTGGCATCAAAACCGTTTACGGAGCTGCGATGCTTTCGGTTTTTTTCGGCATCCTCCAACCGCTGATCACCGAACCCATCGTTGACGACAGGTTCATGTCGGCAATCCTGGGTGGCATCCTGGGTGGAGCCTCCGTAGGACTGGTTTTTACACAGGGCGGCAGCACCGGAGGCACCGACATCATCGCCATGATCATCAATAAATACAGAAACATCAGCCACGGGAGAATCATCCTTTACGCCGACCTCATCATCATCTCTTCATCATATTTCTTATTCCAGTCACTGGAAGTAATGGTTTACGGATATGTCACCATGGCGGTTGCCTCCTACTCCATCGACATGTTGCTCATGGGACATCGCAGGAGCGTTCAAATGTTTATCTTTTCACCGAAGTATGAACTCATAGCCGAGCGGATTGCCAACGACATCGGCAGGGGTGTTACGCTGCTGAACGGACAGGGCTGGTATAGCAAAGAAGAAAGTGCCGTGCTGGTGGTCGTGGTAAAACGCCATGAAACATCGGTGGTGTTCCGGACCATCAAGGATGTGGATCCGGAGGCATTTATTTCGGTATCCAATGTAATGGGCGTTTACGGCAAGGGCTTCGATCCCATAAAATATTAGCAGGAACGGTTCATTGCCGTCTTCTTCATCAACAACCATAAAAAAAACAGCAAATAAATGCGTATCTTCGTGATCCCGAATACGGGTGGAGAGACCGTAAGTTGTTTACAAGCGGCTTCTTCCCAAGAAAAATAAAATCATCATTATCATTTTGAAAAAGCAACACTTATGAAACGAGTACTGGGAGATTTGGAACCTACGCGCCTTTGGGAGATTTTTGAAGATATATGCCAGGTGCCGCGGCCTTCAAAAAAAGAAGAACGGATATTGGCATTCCTGATGGACTTTGCCAGGGAAAAAGGTCTTTCCTATGCACAGGATAAAACCGGCAACCTGGTCATCCGAAAGCCGGCAAGCAAGGGTATGGAAAACCGTGCTTCGATAGTTTTGCAAAGCCATGTCGACATGGTGTGTGAAAAGAATGAAGGGGTAGAACATGATTTCAACAAAGACCCCATCCAACCCAAAATTGTGGATGGCTGGGTGAAAGGCAGCGGCACCACCCTGGGTGCCGACGACGGGATTGGCATGGCCGCTCAGCTGGCTGTCCTGGAAGCTACGGACATTGAGCACGGGCCCCTGGAATGTCTCTTTACGGTAGATGAAGAAACCGGCCTCACCGGGGCATTCAACCTGGAAAAGGATTTTATAAAAAGCAGGATTCTGCTGAACCTGGATTCAGAAGATGACGGGGAATTGTTTATAGGATGCGCCGGTGGTATTGACACCCTCATCAAATTTGAATACATCAAGGTAAATACCGAAGCCGACCACGAAGCTTTCAAGGTTTCCGTGACCGGATTACTGGGCGGCCACTCAGGCGACGACATACACAAAGGCCGGGGCAACGCCATCAAGATCCTGACACGCCTGTTGTGGAACGCTGAAAAGATGTTCGAGGTCCGTTTGGCGGAGATCAAGGGAGGCAACCTGCACAATGCCATCGCACGAGAGGCATTTGCTTCGGTCAGCGTTCCCCGGCGTCATAAAAAAGCTTTTCAGAGTCTGATCAAGGAGCTGGGTGAAGAGATCAAAAACGCCAATAAAACCAATGAGCCAGACCTCATTATTGAGGTCAGTGAAACCGTGATGCCGGAAAGCCTGATCGATTACAACATTCAACAAAACCTGCTGAATGCATTATATGGCTGTCCGCACGGTGTGATGGCCTGGTCACCCGATATACCGAACCTGGTGGAAACATCCACCAATTTGGCCTCCGTGAAAATGACAGGCGACGAGATCATCGTGGTGACAAGCCAGCGTAGTTCGCTGGAAACCGGAAAGCGCGATATTGCAGATATGGTTGCCAGTGTGTTCCACCTGGCAGGAGCAAAAGTGAAGCACGGTGACGGGTATCCCGGATGGGAACCCAATATGGACTCCCGGATACTGGCCGTTACCCGCGAAGCTTATGAACACCTTTTCGGTAACCCCCCAAAAGTGCTGGTTATTCATGCCGGACTGGAATGCGGTATCATTGGTGAAAAATATCCGGGTATGGATATGATATCCTACGGGCCTACCATCAAAGGTGCGCACTCTCCCGACGAAAGACTGAAAATCAACACTGTACAGAAATTTTGGGATTTAACCCTGGAAGTGTTGCGCAACGCACCGGAAGCCTGAAAGAGATAGCGGCATAAAAAACTGATACTTATCACAGGATGCAAAACAAAAACACAAAGGTGGTTTTCGAAGACCTGGGCAATGCCGGCTACAAAGAGGCATGGGACTACCAGGAAAAGCTGTTCAGCTCGATTGTTGACCAAAAGATGCTAAACAGGGCAAGTCCGGATGAAGCAAAGCCCACCCAAAATTTTTTACTGTTCTGCGAGCACCCACATGTGTACACCCTTGGAAAAAACGGTTCTGAAAACAACCTGCTGGCCAATATGCTGGAGCTGCAGAACAAAAAGGCTACTTTTTACAAGATTAACCGAGGGGGCGACATCACCTATCACGGGCCCGGGCAGATCGTGGGCTATCCCATCCTGGACCTGGATAACTTTTCACCGGATATACACAAATATGTGTATAATTTGGAAGAAGCCATTATTAAGACCATTGGGGAATATGGTCTGAAGGGTGAACGTTTGAAGGGTGCATCGGGTGTATGGCTGGATGCCGGGAAACAGGCTTTGGCCCGGAAGATATGTGCCATCGGTATCAGGAGCAGCCGCTGGGTTACCATGCATGGCTTTGCTTTTAATGTAAACACCGACCTGAGCTATTTCGAGCTTATCAATCCATGTGGCTTTGTTGATAAAAAAGCCACTTCCATGGAAAGAGAGCTTGGCGAAAAAATCCCCGCTGAGGAGGTCAAGGCCAGGGTGAAGCATCATCTGGCCCAAACCATCGGGATGGTTTACAGTTAAAAACAGTTTTTACATCAAAAGCATTCCGGCCGGACAGTTTCGGGCCGTTGCCGGATTGATTCATCAATAAGACCGGGCACTTCAGCGGCCCGCGTTTTCATCATTCAACCTGTCATCAGATGCAGACAACATTTTCACCGGCAGAGATCATGGCCCCGGCGGGTTCTTATGAATCGCTGATGGCTGCCATTCAGGGCGGCGCGGATGCTGTGTATTTTGGCGTAGGCAAGCTGAACATGCGCAGCCGCTCATCACAAAAGTTTGACATTGACGATCTGCACAGGATCGCTGCCATTTGCCGGGA
>REEA01000087.1 GCA_007695305.1 Bacteroidia bacterium | reverse complement strand
AACCCGGGGAAAACAGAACGCGCCACCGAAACAGGAGAACCCCGATAGGGGTTCAATAAAATTATCTTCACAATAAACAGTAACAGGGAAAGAAACCGGATTGTATATTATTCAAAATGAGGGACTCCTATATGTTCACCATGCAAAGAAGTTTTCGCGATGTATTTTGCCACAAAAGCACGAAAACACGAAAATGCACAAAACACTCTTCAGCAAACACCTGAAGAGCATGCTTTCCGGGGTGCTGCCGGGTACATCCGGTGTTTACTGGTTATTTTTTTCTTTGCGCATTTTCCGTGTTTTGATCTTTGCGATCTTAGCGTGGAATCTTTTTTTCCTCGCAAAGGCCGCAAAGGTTTATACGCAAAAACCGCAAAGAAAGACAATATTACACTTGCAACATTAAGACCTTTAGACCTTTTGAACTTTTGACCTTTTGACCTTTTGACGTTTTCACTTTTCGACCTTTGATCATTCCGTCGAAAAAGAATCATCGTGAAGTTGAAGCAGGCGGCGGATTTGCACTTGCCCGGCATAAGTTACCTAACTTGTAAAGATCAAACACCCAAAGGCATGGCTTGCGGCCGGTGAGATTTGTCAGCATGGGTTTTTCTAATACTTTACATAACACGGATAAAGGGGTACACATTTTTAAATAATGTATCATTCGGTATGTACGCAGAATCCTGATCATTTTGGCATAATCGCTGTCATATCCCGTAATTCTGTAAGAGATCAACAGGTTTTGCAGGCCATCCCGTGTCTTCATGAGAAAATGGTGAGACTTTTCCAACCCTGCATGCAGTATTGGATTATCAATATGATGGATGCTTACACCGTGCTTTTTCAAATCATAACCGAAAAGAGTGTCTTCATGGCCATATCCCCTGAGGTCTTCCCGGAAACGGATATTGTCAAAAACAGCACGTTTGATCATAAAATTTCCGGTCATAAATGAGTGGTATGGCCTTCTTTTGCGCACATACAAGGGCTTCATTTCCCGTTTGCTGCCTGCGAGCCAATGCAGGAGAAGCTCATAGTTATCAGGTTTTTCGCCATATTTGTGTCCACCGCAAACCACTGTATGTTTGTTTGTTTCTGCCAGGTAGGAGTCAAGGAAGTCCTTTCTGACAATTTGTGTGTCACAATCAAGAAATAACAGGTAGGGAAAAGAAGCCTTATCGGCCAAAATGTTGCGGATTTTGCTGCGTCCGACATTTTCCGGGAGCATACTGTAATTGACGAACGCGGTCTTTTCAAGTTTCCGGTTGATTTTCTCAAAATGATCATCTGAACCATCATCCAATAAAAGGATTTCAACAGGTACGGGTAGTGTGTTTACCTGTTCCTGCAGGGCCTCCACCAGACCGGAAACATCCTGGTTGTATATGGGAATACAGATGCTGATCATAGATAACAAATAAGCTCAATGATCAAAAGTACTGTATTTTTTTTTATGGGAAAATGTTCAAGCAACACTTTGAATTTTACTCTATTCGAACGTTTGGTTTATTTTTTCCAGAAACTTTGGGAAAAGAGGATTAAAACAGTAAATAATTCAAGTCTTCCAAGCAGCATGAAGAAACTAAGTATCCATTTACCGGCTGCGGGGATGTGAGCATAATTATCAACCGGGCCAACATTTCCAATTGCGGGTCCGATATTACCCAAGGTAGCGATGGAAGCACCTATAGATGATGTAAAATCAAGCCCGAAGAGACTCATGATACCTGCACCGGCAAAAAACAACATGATGTATAAAAGAAAAAAAGCAAGAAAGTTTGTTAAGATATTCTGTGGGATTATTTTGCGGTCGATTATAAGGGGAATGACAGCCATCGGATGGATGAGCCTTTTGATTTCCAGCCTGGTGTTTTTGATAAGTATCCAGATGCGTATCATCTTAACTCCACCACCTGTTGATCCGATGCATCCACCTGTAAACATCAACAAAAAAATGAGAAACCACAAAAATTGATGCCACTGAAGATAATTTGTTGTTACAAAACCTGTAGTGGTGGCAATGGAAACGGTTTGAAAAAGGCTAAGGCGGAAGGCCTCTTCCAGGCCGGCCTGGTGAAAAAAGAAGACCCCGATGGTAAGGATGAGGGTGATTACACCAATAACGGAGAAGTAAAAACGGAGTTCTTCATTGCTTAATACCCTGCGAAATTGGCCTTTTAAAAGGAAATAATGCATCGCAAAGCTTATTCCGGCCATAACCATAAAAAAGATAATTACGTATTGAATGTAAGGTGAATAGCTTGCAATGCTGTCGTTTTGGGTTGAAAACCCTCCTGTAGCCATGGTGCTGAATGCATGGTTGATGGCATGAAAAAAATCCATTCCTCCAAGCATCAGCAAAAATGTTTGCATGGCAGTAAAACCCAGATAAATGCTCCATAATCGACGTGCTGTATCTCTCAGATGTGGATGCAACTTGTTTGGGGTTGAACCGGACACTTCAGCTGTGAAAAGCTGCATACCTCCAACACCCAAAATTGGCAGAATAGCCAAAGTTAGTAGGATTATTCCCATTCCGCCAAGCCAGTGAGTCATACTCCGCCAGAAAAGAATGCTGTGGGGTACAGCTTCGATATCATTGAGAATGCTTGCTCCCGTTGTTGTAAATCCTGATATAGACTCGAAAAATGCATCTGTATATGCAGGAATTGCGCCAGACAAATAGAAAGGTAACGCACCTAACATCGACATGGAAACCCAGGTTAGAGAAACGATCAGGTAGCCTTCTTTGATAGAAATGTTTTTGTGATTTTCGTGGCGATTAAAATAGTATAATACCAAGCCCGTAAAAAGTGTCATCATAATGCTTGCCAGCAAAGGAATCAAAGTGTCTTTTTCTTCGTAATAGAGCGACCAGCCAATACTTAACACCATAGCACCGGATAATACGATTAACAGTATTCCGAGCAATTTGAAAACAAGTCTGTACTTAACCTGCTTTGAGGGTGCCATTGTTTTGGCTTATTTTTTATAAAAGCTGGGGGAGAGTAGGAGCAAAACGGTAAATATTTCCAGTCTGCCCATGATCATGTAAAAGCTCAGCACCCACTTGGCCGGGTTCGGAATGCTGGCATAGCTTTCAATAGGTCCGACATTCGCGATAGCCGGTCCGATATTGCCCAGTGTAGCTGCTGAGGCACCGATGGCGGAAGTGAAATCCAGGCCGAAAAACGTCATGACGGCAGCTCCTGCCATGAATAACAGCATGTATAGCAGAAAAAACGCAAGGAAGTTATGAATAATCTCCTGCGGAATGGACTTCCCGTTGATCCTTACCGGGATCACAGCCATAGGGTGAAGCAAGCGCTTAAATTCCAGCCGAGTGTTTTTTACAAGTACCAGCACCCGGATCATTTTAATACCACCTGCCGTTGAACCGATGCACCCACCGGTAAACATCAGCAAAAAAAGAAAGAACCACAAAAAGCCACTCCATTCCATATAATCCTTGGTGGTAAAACCTGTTGTGGTAACGATTGAAACGACCTGGAAAAGACTCTTCCGGAAAGTATATTCCACACCGGTCTGATTTACGATCATGAGCAGCACAAAAAACAACAAAGAGAAGGCTCCCATCAATTTAAGGAAAAAAAGAAACTCTTCGTTATGGAGAACTTTATTAAACTGTCCCTTCAGGACAAAGTAATGCAATGAGAAACTGGTTGCCCCCAGTATCATAAAAAGGATGATCACATATTGGATATAAGCGGAATACCCACCTATGCTGTCATTTTTTGTAGAAAACCCTCCTGTGGCCACAGTGCTGAAAGCGTGATTGATGCTGTGAAACAGGTCCATGCCCCCCAGCATGAGTAAACCGGTTAAAATCACCGTAAGTCCTGCATATATACCCCACAATCTTTTGGCGGTTTGTGTGATACGCGGATGCAGCCGGCTGGGTGTAGTACCCGGTACTTCGGCTACAAAGAGCTGCATACCACCTACCCCCAGGATAGGGAGGATGGCCAGAGTAAGTACAATAATACCCATACCGCCAAGCCAGTGTGTCATGCTGCGCCAGAAAAGCAAACCATGAGGCATAGATTCAATGTCGATCAGGATGGTTGCCCCGGTAGTGGCGATGCCTGAGGTGGATTCGAAAAATGCATCAGTGAAACTTGGGATTGAACCACATATATAGAAGGGCAGTGCCCCGAAAAATGAAATACTGACATAGATCACCGTAACGATCAGATAACCTTCCTTCTTGCCAATATTGCGAAAATCATGTTTGCGGGTCAGTAAAAATGAAATAAATCCGGAGAAAAAAGTAATGACCGTTGATATGATCAATCCCTTTAATGCCCCTGCTTCATTGTAATACACTGACCATCCGGCCGAGAGCAGCATAAAGCCCGACAGCATCATGACCAGCATGCCGGTAAACTTGATGATTAGTTTTATGTTTATTGAGGACTTTGTAGCCACGACTATTTCCTGCTTTTGAACATCTTGTCAACTCCGTGAAATGCTTCAGGCAGCGCGAAAACCACAACTTTGTCTCCCGCCTGAATTTGCATCCCGCCTTCCGCGATATACCCGCGGCTTTCACGTATTACCCCTCCAATGATGGCTTGTTTGGGAAAATTTAACTTGCTGATGGGCTTTTTCGTTACGGGTGATCCTTCGGCCGCCTCGAATTCAAAAACCTCCGCGTCAACACTGGTCAGGCATTTTGTGGAAAGCACCTTGGCTGTCATGGTAAAACGAATAATGTAGCTCGCCGTAGCCAGTTTTTTATTGATGATGGTATCAATACCGACACTTTGTGAAATCTCAATAAAGTCAATATTCTCAACCAGAGCTATGGTTTTCTTGACACCAAAGCGCTTTGCCAGCAGGCAGGTCAGGATATTTGTTTCAGAATTATTGGTAACAGCCACAAAAGCATCCATTGAACTGACACTTTCGCTTTCCAGCAAGTTGATGTTTCGCGCATCACCGTTTATAATCAGGGTTGACCGGAGCGAATCGGAAAGCTCGGTGGCCCGCTCCGGATTCATCTCAAACAGCTTGATGTTGAACTTTTTTTCAAGGGCTGCCGCCGCCTGGCTTCCAACCGCTCCACCGCCAACAATCATCACGTTGCGGATGTCGAAACGTTTCTTACCGCTCAATTCCAGCAAATGATCAATCCCCATAGGCTTAGTGATCACATATGCAAGATCGTCTTCCTGGAACATGTCGTCGCCCGACGGAATCATGGTTTTGGCACGCCTGTGAATGGATACAGCCCGGAAATTGAGTTGTTCATATTCCCTGGCAATTTCGCGGAGTGTTTTGCCCACAACCGGTGCATTCTTTTCCAGCTTTACAAGCATCAGTGAAAGTTGATCTTCGCTGAAATCAAAAATTTCAGCTGCCGCTGTGTTGGTAAGCAGGTTGGCAATCTCATTAGCGGCAATCTTCTCGGGTGATACCAGGTAGTCAATGCCCAGATCACGATACTGTTGTTTGCTTTCTTCAGAAAAAAAATCAGGCTCATTCACTTTGGCAATGCATTTCTTTGCACCCAGCCGCTTGGCAAGTATAGCCGTGAGCAGGTTCAGGCGACCATCATGATGTGCACTGATAACCAATTCCGTTCGTCGAACATCAGCATTCTTTAAAACCTGAATGGACGTTGAATCACCCACCATGGTTAACAAGTCAGAATGTGACTCGATCAGCTTTAAAAAGTCTTTGTCCGGGGCAACCAACGTAACATCGTGGTTTTCACCGGCCAGCAGCTCCGCAAGATGCAATGCAACCTCGCTGTCGCCCGTTATCAGAATGTTCATAGCTCACACATCTAAGATGTATCGATGATTAAAAGAATGGCAAATATACGACCTTTTATAGAATCCCTATATAGTGAAAAGCGAATTTTTGAATTTCTGTAAATATTTGAAAATTAATCAATTATTTCTTTTTGAAGATGATGAAGTGCCGACTTGATATCCGGGTACTTGCCGATTGGATTCTGCCCCTTGTAAAGAATCAGCGAATCCTTACCCGAAGCAATCAGTCCATAATCTGCATCACCCATCTCACCCGGACCATTCACCATGCAACCCATCACGGCAATTTTGAGACCGGGAAGACCTGAAAAACGTTTTTTTATTTCGCCACAAAGCCCTTCCATATCCATTTCCGTGCGGGCACAACCCGGACAACCCACAAATTCCGTTTCCACAATTCTAATACCGCTGACCTGCAGCAATTGATCAGACACATTTTTCATTATACCCTGATCAGAAATACCGGGGGCTTTGATGGTTAAATCATTGATGGTTTCATTTTTATATGAAATAAACTGCCAAACTACATCTGCAATTAACTGATCCGGTGTTTTTGCTTCCGAGTAGATATTGAAGTGTTTGTTTTTGTGATTGTAATTGGTGTTTGGATGGACTCTCGGCATACCTGCGTGCTTAAGTAATTCTCTGCCAAAGAGAATTTCATTCACAGGACTTTCGCTCAGGCTTACCCTGAGCGTATCGCCGATACCACTGTGGAGCAATTCCAGGATACCTGCGGCAGATTTCATCCGGCCGCTGATACCATTCCCGGCCTCTGTAACGCCAATATGCAACGGATACAACCTCCCTTGCACCTGCATCCTTTCCTGCATGGCCCTGCATGCAGCAACCGTTTCCCTGATGCGACTGGATTTGATCGATATCACCGTGTTAAAGAACCCGAGATTTTCCAGTATTTCAAGGTATTCAGCGGTGGCTTCCACCAAAGCCGTGCTTGTATGTCCGAACTTCCTGATAATATGAGTGGGCAATGAACCGGCATTTACGCCAATGCGTATTGCTGTACCATTGTTGTTGCAAACATCGGTTAGTTTTCTCAGCTCATTGTATGTCAGTTCTTTGTAGTTGTCAGCAGGATGTTCAGATGAAGCTATGTTCTCTCTTTTTGATGCAGAAACAAAATTGCCGGGATTTATCCTGATTTTTTGGGCAACCCTTGCGGCTTCTATGGCAAGGTCAGCCCGGTAGTGGATGTCCGCAGCAAGCGGATTTTGAAAACCTGCCTGTCTGATTTTTTTTTGGATAAGGGTAAAATGTTGCAATGCCGTTCTGTCCGGAATGGAGATACGCATAAGCGCGGCACCCTTCTCAAAAGATTCGATGCATTGTTTTATTGTCGCATCTGTATCGCGGGTATCTGTTTTGGTCATGGATTGCAGCCACACGGGGTGTCCTTTGCCAACAGACAGGTTTCCGACCCTGGCCATGCCCGGATGGATATGCTGATGCCCTTTTTTCATAAGGATATCTTCAGTTAATTGGATGCCGGCCCTGTCTGAAACCGACTGTTGAGGTGCAACCGGCAGTTTACCTCAGCATTCCTTCAGTGCGCTCTGCTTTACCGTCAACTTTTGCGGGATCAAGTCCCAGGATTCTGGTAATCAACGGATACAGATCTACGGTTTCGATAGGTGGATGTACATGGTTTTCCCTGAAAGCCGGCCCCATGGCATAAAAAATGGTATGCATGTCTTTTTTGGCATTGTCCCAGCCATGGCCACCTCCGGTATAGAAGCGCTCAACCGGTTCACCCCAGCCGATACTCCAGCCGGAGTCAGCGAGCACCACCAGGTCAAGTGCCCGGGGGTTGTGACCAAAGTTCAACCGTTCGGGAAGTTCACCCGCACGCCAGATATACATGTTTTCAACGTCTTTGAGTGCATTGTAAACACGGTCTTTCATGCCCTCAACCGGACGCCAGAACATCACAGGATTGCCGCCAAATGCAATGTCGATCCAGTCGCGTTCAATGTATTTTTCCAGGTCGATGTATCTTTCCATGCTGCGCTCTGTCATGCCATGATCGGATGTCACGATGATATTGAGGCGGTCAGCAATGGGCAAATCCTGCATTTTGCGGATAAAAACCCCCAGCAGGCTGTCAAGCTCCATCACCAGTTCATCAATTTCCCGGCTCTCCGGTCCGGTGCGATGCCCCTGGCTGTCGGGCTCATGGAAATAGAACATCACCAGCCTGGGACGCTGTTCTTCAGGAAGTTGCAACCAGTAAGCAACCGTGTCGATCCGGTCACCAAAAGGATCTGCCGTGGTGTATGTTTTCCAGTAGGTAGGCTGGATTCCCTGAACCGGCGCTTCCGAACCAACCCAGAAGTATGACGCACTTGTAACACCCTGTTTCTCAGCTGTGACCCAAACAGGCTCACCACCATAAAAAATTCCATTTTCCACCGACTCACGGTCACGCATCCGGTAAGTCATATCAAGCTCCGGACAGTAAAAATTGTTGTTCACAATTCCGTGATTGTCAGGATACAGGCCGGTAGCCATAGTATAGTGATTGGGAAAAGTATTGCTGGGGAATGCAGGAATCACATATTCGGCAACTACCCCGTTTTGTGCGATAAAGTCCAGATTGGGTGTGGGCACCCTGCCGGCATAATCCCAGCGAAACCCATCCATGGATAGCACCACCACATAAGTGTCTTCCGGGTTAGCCTCTGTTTGTTGCATGTGGGCACGAAACCCCGTGATCAAAATCAATAAACTGAGGATCAGCAGACTCGATGCAAGCAAGTTCCTTCTTTGAAAGTTCATGGTTGTGTATGTTTTGAATTGTATTTGGCAAAAATACGGTTTTTTGTGGTTTGAATCCCGGGAAGGCAAATGTTTGTAACTTTGCATCACTATGGCTGCCAAACATGCTGAACAGATATGCCATCCCGGCGTCGTTGAGAAAATTGAAGCACCTGTTGTGTTTGTAAGGATCGAAGCACAGGCAGCCTGTGGCCATTGTCGCGCCAAAAGCCATTGTGGTATGGTTGAATCGGTGGACAAGATTGTGGAAGTAAGTACCGATCGGGCTGCTGACTTTGCCACCGGTCAAAGGGTAGAAGTGGTCCTGCAGCGTTCCCTGGGATACAGGGCGCTCCTCATGGGATATATGCTGCCCTTTCTCATATTGCTGGTCAGTCTGTTTGCCATGTATTTCCTTACCCGGAATGAAGCAATTTCAGCACTGGTGGCCATTGGCATGATAATCCCTTATTATGCGCTTTTATACCATTTCAGGGATCGGCTGCGAGAGACTTTTCACTTTTCCGTCAAAGCCCATTCTCACCATAAAGTGTAATTCCAGCTTGCTTGCACCGCGGTAAATTTATATCTATTCTAAACAAGAATATACCCCCCTGAATATCAGTGATTTTTGTTTTTTGTTCATATTAAATAATTATTATATAACTGAATATTAGCACTTTATAATTACATAAAAATGGCCTTCCTTTCTCTCTGTATTTCATTATGTTTTCTATTTTTGCCCATTGTTGAGTGATTATTACTTAACAATGCTTTAGAAAGAATTATTTTAACTTCTTCATTCACTAACAAAACCTTGATGCAGTGAACGAAATATTAAATGAAATCACTTTATTTTCAGTAGTTTCCTTAGGTGCCATTGGTGGTGTGGCAGCAATCATTCTTTTCCTTGTGGCGCAAAAGTTCAAGGTTATTGAAGATCCGCGCATTGACCAGGTAGAGGAGCTGTTGCCTGCAGCCAACTGCGGTGGATGCGGGCTGGCCGGCTGCCGGGCACTTGCCGAGGCCATTGTAAAGGCAGAAAGCCTGGAAGGATTTAATTGTCCACCCGGAGGAAGTGATGTGATGCAGGATATTGCAAAAGCCATGGGCTGGGAGGCCGGTGAAACAACACCCATGATCGCCGTTTTGCGATGCAATGGCACCCGGGAGCAGGCCCCGCCGAAAGTGCGCTACGACAGTGCCATGACTTGCGCATTTGCCCATGCTCTGTTTGCCGGAGAGGGAGGATGCCCCTATGGATGTCTCGGTTGCGGCGATTGTGTGCTTGCCTGTAGCTTCGATGCCATGTATATGGATAAAGAAACCGGATTGCCGGTGATTCTTGATGACAAATGTGTTGCCTGTGCTGCCTGTGTGAAAGAATGCCCGCGCAACATCATCGAAATGAGAAAAAAAGGGAAGAAAGACAGACGAATATTTGTTTCCTGTATCAATGAAGAAAAGGGAGGCGTCGCCAGGAAAAACTGCAAAGTGGCATGCATCGGATGCGGAAAGTGCTTGAAAGAATGTAAGTTCGATGCCATCACCCTGGAAAACAACCTGGCATATATCGATTTTGAAAAATGTACATTGTGTCGCAAGTGTCCGCCGGTATGTCCCACAAATGCCATTCATGAACTCAACTTCCCTGTCCGGAAACAGAAACCGGCAGAAACTGTCGAGAGTTAACCGGGGTACAACAATATAAATGACCAATGGCTATGCAGCATATAACACAAAGCATAAAACATCTAAAAATACTGTAGATGGAGAAATTAAAAACTTTTGTTATGGGAGGTGTCCATCCTCCGGAAAATAAGCTGGCAGAAAAACAATCCATCCTACGTCTGGATCCGCCCGAATCAGTGGCTATCCCTTTATCACAGCATTTGGGTGTTCCTGCGGCACCGGTCGTCAACAAAGGCGATGAGGTCCTTGCCGGTCAACTGATCGCAAAAGGAGAAGCATTTATTTCTGCCAATATCCATGCCTCTGTATCGGGCAAAGTTGCCAAAATCGATGCAGTGATCGATTCCAGCGGATACAGGAAGAAAGCGATTCTTATCAACACCGAAGGCGACAAATGGACCGACGGTATTGATCAGGATGAAAGCCTGGTTACTGACTATGATCTGGATTCCAAAGAAATCACCAGGCGTATCCAGGATAATGGGGTTGTGGGTATGGGGGGAGCAACCTTCCCGTCCCATGTGAAAATGATGGTACCCAAAGGTAAAAAAGCTGAATATCTCATTATCAATGGCGTGGAATGTGAACCATGTCTGACCGCAGACCATCGGCTGATGCTTGAAAAAGGGGAGGAGATCATGGTGGGTATTACCCTGCAAATGAAAGCACTGGGGGTTGATAAAGCCATCATTGGCATTGAGAATAACAAAGCCGATGCCCTGGAACACCTGGAGCGTCTGGCAGAAAAATATCCGGCAATAAGCGTGCAGGGACTCAAGGTAAAATATCCGCAAGGGGCCGAAAAACAATTAATCAAGGCATTGGTCAACAGGGAAGTACCTTCAGGGAAATTGCCCATCGAAGTAGGTTGCGTTGTCCACAACGTAGGTACGTCCTTTGCCGTTTATGAAGCCGTTCTGAAAAACAAACCGCTCATGGAGCGCGTGGTTACGGTGAGCGGCACATCCGTTAAAAAGCCCGGTAACTTCATGGTACGTATCGGAACTCCCGTTATAACACTCATTGAAGCTGCCGGCGGTTTACCCGAAGACACTGGTAAGGTGATAAACGGCGGACCCATGATGGGCAAAGCCCTGAATGACCTTAATGTCCCGGTTACCAAAGGAACATCAGGTATCCTGATCTTTACAGAGGCAGAGTCAAAGAGGCCACCGGAGCAGAATTGTATCCGTTGTGCCCGTTGCCTGACCATATGTCCGATGGGTCTCGAACCCTATCTGCTCGCCCAGCTGACCGACAAAAAACGCCTGGAAGAGTGCGAAGATGAGCGAATCATGGATTGCATGGAATGTGGTTCCTGTCTTTATATTTGTCCATCAGGAAAACCCCTGCTCGATCATATCAGGGTAGGGAAGACCCGGGTGGGGAAAATGATTAGGGAACGCGCAGGGTAGTTTGTAGTAAGAAGTAAGAAGTAATTGTGTTCTTTTCGACCTTTTGACCTTTTGACTTTTAGACATTTAACATTCAGACAAAATATGAACAAATGAAAGTATTGACAGTTTCGGGTTCGCCCCATTTTCATGCAGAGGAGTCGGTGAGTAAACTCATGTATGGTGTGGTGTTTTCGTTGATCCCCGCTATGCTGGTTTCGTTTTACTTTTTCGGACTGGCCGCTATCGTAGTTACATTAACTGCAGTGGTCGCCTGTATGGCTTTTGAATTTTTGATTCAGAAATACCTGATCAAGGGGCCGTTGACCATCTTTGACGGTTCTGCCATCATCACAGGCGTGTTGCTTGCCTTCAATGTGCCGGCCAACTTGCCCCTGGGCCTGGTAGTGATCGGCTCGGCGGTAGCCATTGGAATGGGAAAAATGACCTTCGGTGGTCTGGGAAAAAACCCCTTCAATCCAGCACTGGTTGGCAGGGTGTTCCTGATGATCTCTTTTCCTGTGCAAATGACCACCTATCCGCAGCCTTCAGTGCTGAATGTCAGCCTCACAGATGCGGTTACCGGTCCTACACCGCTTACCATCATCAAAGATGGTGTGTCAAGGGGGATGCCGGTATCGGAGCTGATGGGTCAGATTCCCGATTATATTAACCTGCTGATGGGTAACCTTGGAGGTTCTGCCGGAGAGATATCAGCCATCGCCATTCTCCTCGGGGGAGTCTACATGCTTATCAGGAAGATCATCAGCTGGCACATTCCAGTTGCCTACCTGGGTTCTGCTGCTATTTTTGCAGGCATTTTCTGGCTGATCTCCCCGGAAGTATATCCGGATCCTTTGTTTCATCTGCTTACGGGGGGGCTGATGCTGGGAGCTATATACATGGCCACCGACTATACTACAAGTCCCATGTCAAGAACCGGTATGATCATTTTCGGTATAGGCTGTGGACTGCTTACCATTATTATCCGGCTGTTTGGTGCATATCCTGAGGGTGTGGCTTTTTCAATTCTCATCATGAACGCTTTTGTGCCGCTTATAAACCGCGGACTCAAACCGAAAAGATTTGGGGAGGAGGTAAAAAATGGCTAAAAAAGAGTCTACTTTTCTGAATATGGTGCTGACGCTCATCATTGTAGCAGCGGCGGCATCTTTCACACTGGCAACAGTTTACAATCTGACAAAGGCACCCATTGAAAGAGCCCGTGAAGCGGCGCGTCAGGAAGCGATTGGTATGGTGCTGCCTGATTTTGACGAGCTGCAGTCAAAAAGGCTGATGCCTGTTACCGGCAGCGACTCGCTGGAGTTCAACCTGGCCTACCGTGACGGCAACCTGGTTGGAATTGCTGTTGCCACATATACCGGAATGGGCTATAGTGGACGTATACGTGCAATGGTCGGCTTTACCCCCGATGGTGAGATCATCGACGTGGTGCCGCTTGAACATTCAGAAACCCCCGGTCTGGGCGACAAGATTGAAAAAGGGAAATCAGACTGGAGCAATCAGTTCAGAGGTTTTGATCCCAGGGTTCAAACCCTCAAAGTACGTCCCGACGGGGGCGATATCGATAACATCACGGCAGCCACAATTACTGCAAGGGCCTATTGTGATGCCATCGACAGGGCATTCCAAACCTTTAAGGCCCACCATTCCGATATCATCAACAAAGAAAATGAATAAGCTATGGGACAACTGAAAAACTTTACCAAAGGTTTTGTGAAGGATAACCCGGTGTTTGTACTATTGCTCGGGTTATGCCCTGCCCTGGGTGTCACCACATCTGCGTTCAACGGACTCGGCATGGGCCTGGCCACCACATTCGTGCTGGTATCATCAAATATCGTGGTTTCTATCATCAAAAACCTGATTCCCTCAAAAGTACGAATCCCGTCATATATCGTCGTTATCGCTTCTTTTGTGACCATTACCGATTTGGTGATGGAAGCCTATCTCCCTGCATTGTTCGAGTCGCTGGGGCTTTTTATTCCACTGATCGTGGTAAACTGCCTGGTGATGGGACGTGCAGAAGCATTTGCCAGTAAAAACAACACATGGAACTCCATCGTTGACGGTATGGGCATGGGACTCGGTTTTGCATTTGCGTTGACTGTGCTGGGCGGCCTGCGGGAAATCCTGGGTGCCGGAGAGATATTCGGATGGTCCATCTTTGCCGGCGACGGAATGCTTGTGTTTGTGCTTGCTCCCGGCGCATTTATAGGTCTGGGCTACCTGGTGGCTCTAAATAATATTGTGAAAAAGAAGATGGAATCGTAAACCTTGAATTCGGTCATCATAACAATCATTCACTGAATACAAAAAAGTAACAAAACCATGGAATATATCATCATCATCATCGGCGCTGTATTTGTCAACAATATCGTTTTGGCGCAATTCCTGGGTATATGTCCCTATCTTGGGGTTTCGGCCAAAGTATCCACCTCCATCGGGATGTCGGGCGCGGTCATGTTTGTTATGACCCTGGCAACACTGGTTACTTTCCTGATCTTTAACTTCATTTTGGTACCATTCAATATAGAATACCTGCAAACCATTTCCTATATCCTGGTGGTTGCCTCACTGGTGCAGATGGTCGAAATCATCCTTAAAAAGGTCAGCCCGGCACTCTACCAGGCGCTGGGGATATTTCTGCCGCTCATCGTAACAAATTGTGCCATTCTTGGTGTAACCATCCTTGCCGTGCGTGAAGACTATGGATTTAACTTGCTGGAAGGCGTGGTGTTTGCCATTGGTCATGCCCTCGGTTTTGCCCTTACCATCATTCTCTTTGCCGGTATCAGGGAACACCTGGAGCTGATGGATGTCCCCAAAGGGATGCGCGGTGCACCGGCCGCACTGGTGGTAGCCGGCATCCTTGCACTGGCCTTCATGGGATTTGCCAACCTGGTGTAAGCAAACAACCAGGCTTGCCGGCCAAAAGCCTTTTATCGCACATAGATAAGTTCCGGAAAAATTGTGGATAAACCGGTATTTTGAAAAGTTTGTACAGGCTGACCACGACGGCCGGGAAACCAATTCAACGCTCACTGAATCAACGGACGCCGAAGCAACTCACCACGGAGCCCCTCGTTTAAACAGCCATGGGAAACTGCCGTTTTACCCCCGGCAATCACAAACACCGGCTTGCCATACACCCTGATCCCTTCATAAATATTCATGTCACTGTTTTGATGATGGGTTTTGACAGATATGGTTTCTTCCGCGTTTGGATCCCATATCACCAGGTCGGCGTCGGAACCCTCTGCGATCAATCCCTTTTGGGGATATAATCCAAATATTTTGGCTGCCCCGGAAGAACAAACTTCCACGAATTGCTGAAGACTGATTATGCCTGCCCGCACACCAAAAGTGTAGAGTAGCGACAGCCTGTGTTCAACTCCACCGGCACCGTTAGCAATCTTCCTGAAATCAGCTCGCCCATGTTCCTTTTGAGACATAAGAAACGGACAGTGATCGGTGCCTGTTGCATCAATGATGCCGGTCTGCAAAGCATCCCACAATGCTTTCCTGTGGGGTTCTGACCGGAGTGGCGGACTCATTACAAATGGGGCTGCGTCTTCGAAAGAAGCCTTGTAACTGGATTCATCCAGCAGCAGATGGTGAGGGCAAACCTCAGCCATCACCGGCAAGCCTTTCTCTTTGGCTTTCCGGATATGTTCAATGGATCCTGCCGAAGAAACATGTACAATATAAAGCGGACTGGCTGTTTTTTCGGCTATGGCAATGGCTTTTGCAACGGCATCACTTTCGGCATGGGGTGGGCGGCTGAGGGGATGCGATGAGGGTTCAGGGTGTCCCGATGCAAACAGGGAATCACGCAGCCTGTCCACCTCATCTCCGGTTTCGCAATGCGCCGTGGCCATGCCCCCGGCATCTGCCAGCGTTTGCATCACTTTCTCCATCACACCATCATCAATACCTATGGCATCCTTGTATGCCATATAAAGCTTGAAGGATGGGAAGCCTGCAGCAATGCACTGCCTGATCTGCAAAGCAGTATCCGGCGTCCACTCCACAGGACTTACATGGAAGCTATGGTCAATCAGGCAGCCGGCAGCTTCATCAATGCGCAGGCGGAGTGCTTCAGTGAGTGACATCCCACGGCGGGGAGTCACAAAATCGATCATAGTGGTGGTGCCGCCCATGAGCGCGGCCCTGCTTCCACTCACAAAATCATCGGATGAGAAGCCGGCCGCAGTCGGAAGGTGCATATGCACATGGGGATCAATACCCCCGGGAAACACAAGCATCCCGGAAGCATCAATCACCGCTGAAACATCCATGTCTTCGGTTGGCAGGTTTTTCCCGATCTTTGCAATGCGCCTGCCCCTGATGAGAATATCCGCCTGTTTCTCATCAAAGGCATTGACAATATGTGCGTTCCTGATCAGCATCAGATAAATCTTGGTGTCATCCGTATCATCACAAAAGCCCAGTGTGCAAATTCATCCTTGCTGCCCCCTTTAAGAATCTCCATGGATTCGCTGCCAAACATCACCGAATAGCCGAAAATGATCCTTGTGAAGGGATTAAACCGGTAGTTAAGCGTCAAGTCAATCTCCGTACCCAAATATTTGTCGATGGCGGTGTTGGTATCTTCGGGATCGGGAAAATCATTTTGCATGAAAAACAGGTGCAGATCAGCCTGGAAGTTCGTATTTTCAGAAAGGGAAAACACGTTTTTTACATACGGGTTTATCAGTCCGGCATTGTTTGTATGCTGTGGGAAGGTGGTGAAATAATCCATGAAGCCGTTGCGTGCATGCCCCATACCGTAGAGGTCGCTGAAGGCATTAAATTTTTCTCCCGGGTTAACCTGGTCGTTACCCGAAAAGATTTCTACGCCCGGCCTGACGGTCCAGTTTTCATTGATCCGTGAAAAACCTTCAACCATCAGGTACCAGGCGCTTATATCCTGTCCCATGGCTGTTTTGCCGTGCTGGAAAGAGGGATACAGGCGAAGTTCAAAAGCACCGGGGTTGTAAACAAGATAAGAAGCCCATGTGGCCCTCAGATTGAGATCTTCCGGGTCGTCGGGGTGTTCATAGCCATCGGCGATAAAATGGAAGGAGGCCTTCAAATTATCTGATAAGGGGGTGTGATACCAGATGTAGTTCAGTGTTTTGTAGTTGTTCAAAGGGTAATGAGTGCCAAAATTCAGGTTTTGGCTCTGGTTGAAGGCAGCCCCGATATGGAGCCTGCTTCCGCCGGTTGTCTCGTAGCGTGCTACCAGTGCATCATGTGTACGGCCGGTCAGTGCCCAGTCGTTAATGGCCATCAATCGCTGCGTATCGTATCTCAGCTCCTGCCTTCCGGCGGTAATGCTGAATCTTTCACCGGGCATCAGTGCCACCCAGGCCTCATATATGCTGAAGGTGGGGTTGTTACTCATGGTTACATTCTGACCCCATATTCGCAGGTCTTGTAAAGAAATGCGGGTAGCCACACGCTCATCGAAGGTATAGGACAGAGATAATCTTGTTCGTTGGTTCACCTGCCCGGCCGGCTTTGCTTCTTCAGTGGGCATCTCACGGTAGCCGTTGCGAAATTCAGCCCGTGGGCGTATCTGACCATCCAGTGAAAACTGACCCTGACCCAATAAGGGTAAAACCATGGCCATCATCAATAAAAAAATAATACTTCGTCTCATGGGTTTACATTTTCGTTCATTAAGTTATTGTTGCGGTCGGAATTACAGAACTCCTGATCCTGCTTTTTTTTGGTTATCTGTTGACTTTATTGACAGATTCTGATTACCAGTGCATCGAAAAATGGCAATATTTCGAATTACATTTTTTTTTCATCGCGAAGGCGCAAAGGTCACAAAGTTTTTTTCTTTGTATTTTCTTTGTGCTCTTGTTTGTGGTTGATTATTATCTTTTCAATACTTCAGACACGAGGAACACGAACTGTAAACATAATAAAAAAATCTGTGGAATGATAGTCAGTCCACAGATTTTTTGCTGTTTTGGATAGTTGTTTTCCCATACATAGAGGTATGGAAACCCCTTTATTTTTGGGCTGATCCCTTATATTAGCCTGTATTATTCATGCTTTTAATTCAGGTCAGATGCGAGGCGTCGAAAG
>REEA01000144.1 GCA_007695305.1 Bacteroidia bacterium | reverse complement strand
AGACAAGGAATTCAGTGATACGGCGAAGCACGAAAACCAGGAACTGGATTATTCATCGGTAAAAGAGGAAGAAGAAACATTTGCAGAAGAAGAGCTTCA
Source organism: Bacteroidia bacterium (assembly GCA_007695305.1). GTDB lineage: Bacteria > Bacteroidota > Bacteroidia > Bacteroidales > UBA7960 > PUPG01. The sequence continues at coordinate 17,949 of REEA01000144.1, read as the reverse complement.
GATGTTTGAAGAGGAAGAAAAACCATTGCAGTTTAAACCTTTAGACAGAGAAACTCTGGTCAATGATACCCTTGAAAAACAGATTCAAAATGCAGAAGGAAAGGGCAGTCCGTTGCATGAACCGGTTCAGAAAGAGATGTCGGAGTCGTTTGGTTACGACTTCAGCCATGTAAACATTCATACCGGGCCGGATTCCGTGCAAATGAATACATCATTGGGGGCTCAGGCATTCACGCATGGTAAAGATATTTTTTTCAATTCCGGGAAATATGCACCGGAAAAGAGTAGTGGCAAAAAGTTGCTGGCACATGAACTAACACATGTTGTACAGCAGAATAAAAAAAGCGCTGTTGCACCCCGTGTCCAGGGTATTTTTAAAAGAATCGGAAGGGGAATAAAGAAAGTCGGGAAAGCGATTTCAAGAGGTGCAAAGAAAGCTGGAAGAGGTTTGAAAAAAGCAGGAAAGTGGCTTTGGAAAGGCACAAAAAAAATTACCCGAAAGCTTGGGGATAAGATCAAAGGTATCTTTCACAGGGCCAAACGCTGGATCACTTCACTTCCCACCAGGCTAAAACGTCTCGTTGTACATTTATGGAATGGAGTAAAAAGCCTGAAGCCATGGTCGCTGGAGTGGTGGAAATCATTGGGAAAGGCAGACACATGGAAAAGCTTTGGAAAGTGGCTCGGAAAGCTGGCAATATATGTCGTGGAAATATCGGGTTTACCGGAAATATATGAAACGCTGGCTGATTTCATCAAATTCAATACTCGCCCGCTTACCGGAGATGAAAAAGAAATGGCACGGGATGTATTTGGTGAAAGCATTGATTATGAACTGGTTCGCATCGACGAAAAAGCAATTCTTGGTCCATCCTGGACAAACCGCCCTTATGTAAGCTTCCATACGATCAACAGCTGGGGACCGATGTCATCCGATACCTTGATCCATGAACTTACACACGTTTGGCAATATGAAAAAATGGGAGCTATGTATATGCCCTATGCCCTGCATGGAAACAGTAAACCTGACTTTTATGATTATGGAGGGCTGGATGCACTGGAAGAGAACAAAGAAAAAGGGTTGGATGCATTTAATGTTGAAGAACAGGGCGAAATCATGGCCGATTATTATCGCATTAAAAATGATATGGATCCGGAATACAGTTCAGGAACCAGGGATGACCTTCCCATCTATGAAGTATATGTAAATGAAGTGAAAGCAAAATAAATATGTTTACAAACGAACTCAACTGGTTAAAATACATAATTGAATGGCGAATTCAAAGGCATTTTGGCCATAGCGGCAATCGGGAGAAGAATCTGTCAGGGAATATACCTGAATTATCAGGTCAACAGAAACATCCCCATTTAAGCAGTCTGGCAAAGAAGTATCGCTTCGGTCGTGAGGAAGAATTAATCCTTATACTTGCACTGACACCGCATCTTAACCCCAATTTCCTGGATGATGTTTTTCGGGAAAACCTGAAAAATTCCGGCGATTTTCCGCAACTGGGCGGTATCAAGGGAACCAAGTTTCGCGGTTTTATACCAACTGGTGAAACTGCATCCTTTTTACTGGCGGGTGAAGATCTGCAAGGCAGAAACCGATTGCAGCATATATTCTCGGAAGAACACCCTTTTGCACAGCAGCGCATTCTTTGGCTTGAAGACGTTACGCAGGGTGAGCCGCGTATGAGCGGCCGCATCATCATCAACCCCGACATTGTTGACCAGTTGCTCACCGGCAAGGTATCACGCCCCCGCTTCAGCACCGACTTCCCTGCTGAGTATATCACCACTGAGCTGGAAGATAAGGACATGGTACTGAGCAAAAGCACAAGGGCGAAATTACAGGAGCTGCAAAACTGGCTCAGCCACCAGGACATCCTGATGAACCGATGGAACCTCAAGCGCTGGGTAAAACCGGGATACCGTGCGCTTTTCCATGGGCCACCCGGGACCGGAAAAACCCTCGCCGCCACCATACTGGGAAAAAATACGGAACGCGATGTATTTCGCATTGACCTTTCCATGGTGGTATCAAAGTTCATTGGAGAAACAGAAAAAAACCTTTCGCAACTTTTTAGCAGGGCACAAAACAAGGAATGGATCCTGTTTTTTGACGAAGCCGACGCACTGTTCGGCAAACGAACCAGCGTGAGGGATGCACATGACAAATATGCCAACCAGGAAGTAGCCTACCTGTTACAACGAATTGAAAACCATAATGGTCTTGTAATTCTGGCATCCAATTTCAAATCCAATATTGATGAGGCATTTATCCGAAGGTTCCAGTCGGTGATCTATTTTCCGCCACCCACAGCAGAAGAAAGATATTTGCTTTGGAAAAAAACCCTTCCCGCTCGCAAAGGTCTGAGGTTACCAACAGATGAAGAACTGAAAGCGATTGCGAAAAAATATGAAATTACCGGCGCCGGTATCGTAAACGTGATGCAGTATTGTGCCCTGGATGCCATTGCCGGCAAAAAGTCTGAAATCACAACCTTATCCATACAAACAGGCATCGAACGCGAATACCAAAAAGAAGGCAAAGTGTTTTGACCATTGGTTTGAATGCCAACCACGGTGGTTAAAGGGAGAGCTTGAATATGGATTTGACCGTTCCAAATGTTTGAGTCAATCTGTGTCCATCTGTGAAATATTTTTGCGTCTAACCGTGGAAATAAAACAATTGCAAAACGACCCGAGCAAAATGAGCGAATACAAAAAGTTCTTGTATATCAGACGATTTTTCAAACAATAATATCAAACAATTACTAACTGATTTCATCATCAATGAAAGAAAGAATCAAACCACAAAACATCAATAGATCCAAAGAAAAAACACCCTTTTTTAAATCGAAAAATGACCAAATATCCAATGATAAACAAAGCCGGGATTTATTTTTCCAGGTAACGGGAGCTCAGGCAAAACTGAAGGTCGGTTCCCCTGATGATACATACGAAAGGGAGGCTGATCAGATAGCAGATGCAGTGGTGCCTTCTAAGAAACCCCCTGGTAAAATGAATCCCTCAATTCATCTAAAATTAGACAAGGTGGATGTAAAAGAAAACACACATGCCGGGGATGCTGGCATGAAGTTGTCACAAGATTTATCAAGCCGGATTATGTCGATGTCAGAAAAGGGGTCTCCCTTGCATGCTCCTGCAAAAAAAGAAATGGAGTATTTTCTTGGGAAAGACCTTAGTAAAGTCAAAATTCATACAGGCGGTGAATCCATTAAACTTAACAGGGAATTGGGTTCACGCGCGTTTGCCGTCGGAAACGACATTCATTTCAATCGCGGTGAATATCAACCGGATACTGCAGAAGGACGCAAACTCTTAACCCATGAATTGGTTCATACAGTTCAGCAAAAAGGGGATGTCAGGGACAATACTGCAATGGTCTCGGGAAATAGGTTAGTTGACTGGATTAAAGGAGTTTTCGGAAGAGGCGATACGATTGAAGATGTCGGTGAAGCAGTCGAGATCATAAACAGTAAACTAGGTGATGTACAGACTGCATTTGATATAGCTACGAATATAACCGGGGATAGGGAAGTCAAAAACATATTGCAGAGAGCACAGAGTAACCTGGGCTCTATTGGAAACATATTGGAAAGAGCCGAAACGAATATTCAGCGGTTCGAGAATGTAGTAGGACTTGCTGAGTCATTTAATGCGCTTTCAGAAATAGATATATCGAATGATCCGGCAGCGGCTGCTGAAGAGTTTGATAATTTATTCAGATATGCGGGGGCCATCGGCCAGGAAATAAACCATCCGTTACTAAGTGCTTACGCAGATTTTCTTCAGCGTCTGGGTGAGTTAAACTTTTTCAGTAATCTTTCAAGAACTATGAGAAGGGGTTATGGAGGTCAAGGCGACGGACAACGCAGGTACTTAGATGATCATTTTCAAAGCCATGATCGTGGAATGAGTAGGATTTTTTGACCGTTACTGCGTAACATCATTATTTAACCATAGTTATTACCATAATCAAGTGTGAGCTATGCATTCACAATTAAACCGACCAGCCATGAAAACAACAAGGTACACTTCAACAGCAAAAAACCGGTTAGCGTATTGGAAACAGATCACGCTCAAAGTCAGTTTATGTGTGATTTTCCTGGCACCTGCTACCCTCAAACTACAGGCACAGGAAGTTATCCCGCCGCACCAGGTCTCTCGTTTGCTCTGGGATGTTTCGTATTTGGAACAAACCACAGATACGGTGCGTTACGCCTTAACCCCTGCTCAGGCAACACGGCTGGCACCGCAACTGGACAGACCAAACTTCAGGTCCAACCTCCATATCATCGACGACACCACATCAGTGGTAAACATCAGGGTAAGCAAAGAAGGACAAATTAGAGATGAAACCGTTGTACTATCTGACTTTCGACTGGAAGATGGGGTAAACATGGCGGTTATTCATCGGGAAGCAGCTGCTGAACTTACCGTTTCAGAAAGCATCTTATCACTTGAAAATCGCAATGTTAGATTGCAGGGTATGGTTTTGCCCAATGTTTATATTGCCAGGGTAAAAACACCATATATTGACCCGGAAAGTGGCGAAAATATAACCGAACAACTGATGCTCCGGGTGATGTATTTCATTGAACCATTGATTTACAAATGGCAAGGCAACAATTATGAAACTGAATTGCTGATAATGCTACTGGACGACTCCGAAACCATGCCCACAAGAAAAGAACTGGTTGAGCCCCATCCGGTAGAATTTTTCACTTCCGGGCATACACAGGTGGAACCTGTTTTTTTTGAATTCACACATACAAATTTGCCGATGCAAAGGGTCAGGGTAACGGATGCCTCACCCCAAAACCCCGTTTTGGTGCGTATGATAAACCGTTTAAACCTTGAAGGAGATAGTATTTTCATTTCTAAAGAAAGCCTGATCCGGATTGATACCCCGCCAAGATCTTTACAGGGATGGGGCGTGCAGTCGATACCCATTGGCATTTCTTTAATGAACTACATGGAGGAAGATTCCGTCAGGGTAAATCTGACAGCCACCATGGGTACAATACCCGGCCATGTATATGTGAGCAGAGATAAACCGGGCAGGGTATTACTCAGATCCGAAAGCACGGGTGAGTCAACCATAACGGCACGCGCAGATAACTTTCACGACACAACTGCGGATTTCCAATTTGTGCTGCCTGTTATGTTTGTGCTGCTGACCTTAATTGGCGGTATTATCGGAGGTGTGTTAAAGCATCTTCTCAACCCTGCGAAAAAGGGGATTTGGATACATATGTTACAGGGATCATTAGCCGGTTTCGTGGTGGCTATCCTCTATTATATCATCGGACTCACGGACATTTTTGCCTTTAACGTAGATGCCGGAGCCATTTATTTCAACGAGTTTTCTTACCTGGGCATTGCTGTCCTGGGATCCTTATTTTGGGTTCAGATTTACGGGGTGCTAGAGAAGATGGTGGTAAAAAAATAACCGCTTCTTACGATTCCTTCCGAACGTTGAGCAATGATCAATGGTACCTTGACTCCTTCCAGTGACCATTGTCACGCTTCCAGATGATGGTGGAAATCACGGCAAAACGCATCTTTTTCTCACCTATTACCAGCATTTGATCAAAATCCACCACGCTGTAGCCCATGTTTCCACGCTGCATAGCTTCATAATTAGTAATTTCCGACCATGTTTTGGCCTGCATGGCGCCGAGCCGTGCAAACAGACTGTGAAACCAGTTTTCCCAACCTTCACGGTCACGAATCACCTCCGATCCGCCTTCTGTGTTGATATTAAGGATGCCAAAATCATCATCACAAATCTCGGATAAACGGTCATAATTATGATCGCGAACACAATTCAACTTTTCCACCGTAAGATCAAAAAACGGCTTTTCCCTCATTTCTTCCGGATAGTCAAAAGAAGTTTATTTTTTTCATTTGGAATTTGATTAATCATTGAAATATAACCCGCTTTGCCATGCATCCATTAAAAACACAAGCAAAAAAAATCATACAAATGCTTTTTTGTTTATTTTTTTTATTATTTTATTGAACATTTTAATTTTGCTGCACGTTATAATTATGTTTTGGTTAAACACTTTAAAATCTATAAAAATGAACAGATTGGGAAACGCTACATTTGAAAACTACGTAGGCCTTGAACAGGGCCTCAGCGAGATGGCCTACCAGATGGTCGCTCACGTGTTGACGCTCGGCTATGCCGTAATGCTTGCCGGATTGTTTTATTTCATTCTTACCATGAAGACTGTTTCACCGCGGTACAGGATATCCTCGGTTCTCTCAGTTGTGGTTATGGTATCGGCATTTTTGCTGCTTTACGCACAGTCGCAAAACTGGACAAGCAGCTTCGTATTTGATATGGAGAAGGGCAGATACTTCCTTGGTGACGGACAGGATTTGTTTAACAATGGTTACAGATACTTAAACTGGCTTATCGATGTCCCCATGCTTCTTTTCCAGATATTGTTTGTGGTATCGTTAACCACATCGAAATTCTCAAGCATCCGGAATCAATTCTGGTTTTCGGGAGCTGCCATGATCATTACCGGTTATATCGGTCAATATTATGAAGTAACCAATATCGGTATGTTCGCATTCTGGGGAGCTATTTCCACCCTATTCTTTATCCATATTTTGATTGTGATGAGAAAGGTGATCACCGAAGGTCAGGTAGGTATTCCCGCGCAGGCACAGAAAACCCTGCGCTCAATATGGGTACTGTTCCTCATCGCATGGATGCTTTATCCTGGTGCTTATCTCATGCCACACTTGCTTGGCATTGGAGCAGAAGGCGGTCTTTTCAATGAAGCCGGTGTAGTGGCCCGTCAAATCACCTACACCATCGCTGATGTATCTTCAAAAGTGATTTACGGTGTATTGCTCACCGTGGTTGCCCGCAGCCGAAGCCTCGAAGAAGGTTATGACGAAAAATAATCAGTAGAATCAAGAATATGTTTAAACCCGGCATTGCCACATCAGTGGCATGCCGGGTTTTGTTTTTTCGAATGACATACAAATATTTGCGTCCTTTTTCCGTCACAGATTAAGGCCTTTGTTGAATCAATGCTTTTCCTTTGCGCTTTTTTTGTTCTTTAACCATCAAAAGAACAAAGCCGAAGATCCCGGCCCCGGCATTCCCTTTTTCAGGGTAAAGGCAAAGGTGGTGCCGATACCCAGCGTGCTGCGCACGTTAATGGTTTGATGATGTGCTTCGATGATATGTTTCACGATAGCGAGCCCCAGCCCGGAACCCCCACCCTTGTTCCTCGAACGACTCTTTTCTCCACGATAAAAACGCTCAAACACCCGCGGTATCTCTTCCCTGGCAATGCCAATACCGCTATCGGTTACCTCGGTAAGGATGTGTTCGTCCATATCAAAAAAACTGACCTTCACACGCCCGTTTTCTGTTCCATACTTGAGTGCATTGACCATCAGGTTGGTTACCACCTGCTGTATACTCTTCCTGTCGGCGTTCACCATCACAGCTGATTCATAGGAGCGACCGAATACCATCCGGATTTTTCTGCGATCTGCCTCCATCTCCATCATCTCCATCACCTCACGCACAAGCGATACCATATCGAAATGGGTGAACTCCAGCTGTATCTCACCCGATTCCAGTCGCGAAATGGTTTCAAGGTCCTCAATGATAGAGATCATACGGTTAATGCTTTTTTCCGTGCGCAACAAATAATTCCTGTTGATCTCAGGGTCTTCCAAACCACCATCCAGCAACGTAAGCACGTATCCCTGGATATTGAAAATCGGTGTCTTCAGTTCATGGGACACATTGCCCAAAAATTCCCGCCGGTAGGATTCCATCTTTTTCAAATCATCAATCTCTTTCTTTCTATCGCTGGCCCATTCCAGCACCTCCTCATTGGCCTTCCGGATCATATCATCCTGATCGTACCATATCTCCCGCCTTTTTCCCCTGGGGGTTTTCAAGTCATGAATGGTCTTGTAAATCACACGGATCTTTTCATAAATAAAATGTCGCAGGATGAAATAAAACATCAAAAAAGAAATACCAAAGATCACCACCCCTCCCAACGCATACATAAACCATGGCGCCGGCAAAGCCCATATCACCGATGAAAGAGCAATCACCAATAAAAAGATGATACAAATAATGGCAGCTGTAAAAATGGCAAGTTTTTTGGGCGATGCGTAGTTCATGAAATCAGCGCTGCAAAGTAAACAAAATGGTTTGACTGATAATCAGCATGTCCCGGAATCCGGAGCCCGATTTTATGACTGAGCATTTACCGGGACATACTTGTACCCGACACCTTTAACGGTTTGGATATAACCCTGTCCGATTTTCTCTCTGAGTTTCCGTATATGGACATCAATGGTACGGTCACCCACGATTACCTGGTTCCCCCAGACCGCCGACAATATTTCCTCGCGGGTAAACACCCTGTGGGGCTTGGAATGCAACAGGCAAAGCAACTCAAATTCCTTACGCGGCAGCACAATGGTTTCGTCATCGCGTATTACAACATATCGCTCACGGTCTATCCGCAAACCCGTATCAGGTTCTGTGGTCTGTATTTCCTCGGAAGAGCGGTACCGGCGCAACAATGCCTTTACCCTGCTGATGAGCAATCCGGGCTTGATGGGTTTGGAGATGTAATCATCACCACCAGCATCAAAACCTGCCAGCTGCGAATAATCTTCACTGCGGGCCGTCAAAAAAGTGATGATCGTGCGCGACAGAGATGGTATACGTTTCAGCTCCCGGCATGTTTCAATACCATCCATGCCCGGCATCATCACATCCAAAATGATCAAATGGGGCTCATGTCTGCGCGCCAAAATGATCGCCTCCTGACCGTCACGGGCGGTAAGCACATGATAACCCTCCTTTTTTAGATTATACCCGATAAATGTGAGAATATCCGGCTCATCATCCACCAGCAAAATGGTCTGTTTTTCCGGCGTCATTTGGTATGATGTTTCTTATACAAAGGTAATCAGTTTTTGTATTCCTGGTTTAAATGAAGATATCGATGATAAACGTTGAATGATAAAAGATGATTTTCAGCCATCATATCCATTATTCAGCCGGAACATTTTTGTACAGGATAAAATCCCTGTGGGCCTTCAGCATATTCACCGTAAACAACAACAGGTTTTTGGTTTCCGCAAGTATATTGAAATACAACATGCTGTTTCGTGTTCCCACTTCGTCAGCCTGAATCATTTTTACCTGTTTCTTCTTCAGATCCTGCAGGTAAGACAGAATATGTCTCTGCTCCACAATGATTTTATTGATGTGGTCAAAATCGTTGGATTCCAATAGCCTCAGAATTGCCCGCATAATATTTGTAACCATGGTATTCAACCGGTTTAAATCAGCAATTTGTGTCTTATTCAGGGGTGGGTGATTATTATCAAGATGGCTGTAAGCAGGCTCGGCTATAAAATGAATACAATGGGCTATTTCGCGGAGGTAATCGAGAATCTGAATATAATAATGGCTGCTGTCAATGGCATCGCCCTGCAACTTTTGCACGGTAACATAAGCGTCTGCCTTCAGTTCTTTGGTCTTTTGGTTAAGTTCAGAGATTTTTTTCAGAATACTGCGCAGTTTTTTCCTGTCTTCGTCTATCAAATGCTTGTTTACCTTCCTGTAAAGGTCGGTTGTTTGAACCAGTGTGTTATTAATGTTCAGTCTGCATTCTTCCAAAATGCTCTCATTATCCCATTCCAGTTGTTGTTTTTCTTCGTAAGCCTGTCTTTTTCGTGCTCTGATCTTATGGTAATGATATGTTTTAATGATGATAGCGAAAGCACCGGCAACAGCTACCACAGCAGCGATAAAGCCACCCCAGCTGATCAGCATGGCGATCAGGAATGCCAGGCTAAACGCTGCAAAAGCGGTAAAAAACCAGCCGCCGATCACAGTGATCACTCCTGATATCCTGTAAACGGCACTTTCTCTTCCCCATGCCCGGTCCGACAATGATGTGCCCATGGCGACCATAAACGTGACATAGGTAGTTGACAAGGGCAGGGTGAGAGAAGTTGCAAGCGCAATGAGGCTGCTGGCAACAACCAGGTTTACTGATGCCCGTAACTGATCAAAATAGGGTGCATCCTTTACAACCAAGTTATTGTTGTTGCCGTTTGGTTTGCTAAAACGACTGTTGAGCTTGTCCAGCAAACTTACAGGTAGCAACCACACAAAAAACTTATTGATTTCCATTCCCATACGCAATATAATCCTGGCCAGTGGCGAAGAAGAAAATCTTTCATAGCCTTCGGTTTGGCGGGCAAGATCGATCTCTGTCTGCGTTACCGAGCGTGCTTTTTTGGAGAATACCAGGGTAATGATCATAATCACCCCCGCGATAACCAGATAAAGAGTGGGCGTTTGCACAGGATCCAATAGCGACTCCATGGTGAAAGTGTCCGGGTTGATGGATGGATCCGACATAAAAAGCATGTAGGATTCAAGTCCGGCCAGGGGCACACCGATGAAGTTGACCAGGTCGTTGGAGGCAAAGGCCATGGCCAGTGCAAAAGTACCCACCAGGATCACGATACGGAGCACATTGACCTTGAACACCATGATCAGAAACTGGAACAACACCGTGACAATCACAAAACTGTAAAGCATCACCAATAATGCATTATTATCCAGCCATTGCAATGCATCTGCACCAAGGAATGAGGCACCTTTTGCACCTTTCAGCAAAAGAAAATAAATAATGGCTGATATGGCAAATCCACCCCATATACCACCGAGGTAAACCAGATTTTTTTCGTATTGAAAGGAAAAGAGTGCACGTGTCACAAACTGTACCAGGGTACCGACGGTAAAGGCGACAACGACCGACAGCAGTATGGCGGAGATGATGGCCAGTGCGCGGGCTGAGTTGATGTACCTGCCGATATCCTGAAAGCCGTCGCCCGAAGCAAAACTTTTAATAATGGCAATGGCCACGGCCGCTCCCAACAGCTCAAAAACAATAGAAACAGTGGTGGAGGTCTGCAATCCAAAAGTGTTGAATGCATCCAGCAAGATCATATCGGTGATCATCACCGCAAGGAAAATGATCATGATCTCACTAAAATAAAACTGGTCCGGATTAAAAATCCCGCTGCGGGCCACCTCCATCATGCCTGAGCTGAAAACAGCACCCACAAGTACCCCAAGCGCTGCAACCGACATGATAAAAAAGAACGGTGCCACCCGGGCACCAATGGATGAGTTTAGAAAATTGACCGCGTCATTGCCAACACCCACAGCCAGATCAGCCACCGCAAGTATCAGCAAAGCAACCACAAAGAACAAATAGACATATTCCATGGTAAAGTCTCCCTTTTGGACATGCCGAAATTAGGTTGCTGATATTAAGTATGTGTGTAGTTAATGTTAAGTTTGGGTTATGCGAATTCTTATCTCTGTGTTACCGGCAGGTCTTTCAGGATACATCACCTCCCAGTGTCCTTTCCAGGAATGCCCACGCTTCGGCTTCATCAGGCTTTTTGCCGGAAACATAAGCCTGCAACCTGATCCTGATCTCTTCCAAAACCAGGGGTTCCCGGTCGTCCAGGTAACCCTCCTCTGTCAGATAGGCTTCCAGGGCATCTGTTGTATGTTGCCTGAAACGGGCTATCTCTCCGCTTCTCAGGGAATCGATCAGTTTGGCCGGATCCCGGCCATGCTCATACAGCTTGTCCGTTACAGTATCTATAAAGGTTTCGGATACGGCATCGCTCTGCTCCAACACATCACGGTCGATGGGCCGGGCGCGACCTATACGGTACAATTCCAGGAAATAGTTCAATATATCGACCTGGTGTTCAAAAAAGTTTTGCCGTTCGGCATCCATGCCTGCAATTATTCCTCCGCCTTTCATGAATTGGGCCAACTGACCCCACCTGGTGATGTTTCTCTGCAAACAGTGGTAAAGTAACCCGGTATCTTCCACCAGGTACCAGAGGTGTAATTGCTCCGCTGTATCCGTCAACAAACGGAAGGGCGTCACAACCAGCCGCCGGCCATACTCTCCATGGGTCATCTGCGCCGGGTCGGGCACCTGCAGAAGCTCCATACGAAGCGCTGATAAATCCGGGGCTGAGCGGGATTCAATTGTTTCTTCGTTGGCTTGCCCCCGAAGGTAAAAGACCTTGTGAGAAACATTGCTTTGGTCTTCCAGGAATGACGTCCATTTGTGCACCTCATCAGCCTGCGCGGTAAAATAGAAAACCTGCCGCCCTTCCCTGCTGATGCCGGTGAGTGCATCCATAATGGCCTCTGCCCGAACATCATCGCTGTTGGCCAGCAGTTCATCCACCAGTAAGGGCAAGGAAACACCCTGTTCCATGCTCTCGATAAATGCCAAACGCACCGCCAGCAACAACTGAATGCGTGTTCCGGTAGATAATTCATTAAGCATCAGGCTACTATCCATGGCATGGTCATACGCAAAAAAAGCAACATTATCCCGGTCATGCATGCGAAGCGAATAGCGGCCATGGGTAACTTTCCCGAAAAGCCGGTTTGCCCTGTGAAATACCTCCGGCCGGTTCATCTCTTCCGTTTCCTTGCGGATAAACTTTGCCACAATACTTCCCGTTACTGACGAAAGATTCTTCTCATAAAGGCCTTGCAAACCATCCAATGCACGCTCCTCCTCCGAAAGGGAACTTTCCAGCTCCTCTCCCTGCATGGTGTGCCCGATCCGTGTCTCTATACCGGAAATCTCCTGATGCAGGCTCTCCACCATTCCTGCCTCATGGGCGTAATCCGAGAGCTTTTCATTGGCCTCATCCATATCCAGATCAAAAATCGCTTCCCCATACTCACCAAACAATGCATGCCTTTTTACGCTTTCCCGTTTTTCAACCATGAGCAATTCTTTCTCCCTGAAATCTTTACGGGCTTTTCTGTAAGCATCAAGGTTGCCAGACAGTTGATTCAAGGTGTCCCGATCATCAACGGCAATGTCCAGCTTCTGATACACATCCCACCGCTGACGGCTTTTGATCTCAATCAAACGGGCATACTCATCCATGCGCCCTTGCTGGCGGCTAAGTTCCTGCACAGCGTTTTTTCTCTTTTGCTCCTGCTCTTCCAGGTTCCGCACCAGTGCCTTCGCCCCGGACACACTGTCTACTCGATTGTTATGGTATGGCTCACAGGTCTGGTGTATGACTTGGAGAATATTCTCCAGGTCCTGCTGCATCCCCTCTCCTTGTGTTTTGAGAATGTGAAATGCCGTGTGTGCTTCCTGCCACAATTTTACCTTTTCCACAAAATAGGCAAGAGAAGTTTCATTTTTCAGGTTTTCCAGAGCAAGTCCGGGCACCGTGCCAATGACATCTGCCAACAGACGCCTTTGCTGCTCCAGCTTTTCCAGGCGAGGCGTCAGGCTTTCCAGCTCAGTGCTCCGCAGGCTGATCTGCTGATGAAGCTTTTCATGCCATGCTACTTGCTGCAGACTGTCTGTCAACCGGTTAAAATGTTCAGCAACCTTGTCCACTGTCCATGCTTCAGGAAGATCAACGCCCGTTTTTTCATAATCCTTTTCCCGCAAGCCGGTATGCTGCCGCTTGTGAATCAGGAGGGCATAAGCAAGCATCGAGGCTATGACTGCGATGCCGGCCAGGCCCCACCACCCGGCATAGACCGTTAACGGGATATTCAAAAAGGCAAGGATACCGGCTGCTATCAACCATGCAATGGGCACAGGCTTCCGGCTTTGGTTTTCCTCCAACCAGGAGCTTAGTATTTTTATGGCATCCTGCAGCTTTACTTTTTCCGGGAAGAGATCTGTTTCCAGGTCCTGTTCCAAAAGCCTGATCTCTGTTTCAAGGAATTGCTTCTGGCTATATACAGCGTGCGCATCACGCAGAAAACGATCAAGCTGTTGAATATGTTGAAGTTGCAATCCCTTCCACGCGCCGGTGTCCATATCCGGATCCACGTCGGCCAGCGCGCGCATCATCCTGGCCTCCGCCTCCTCCTGCAAGCGCCGGTTATTGCGAATCTCCCGCTCTAGATCCTCCCCTTTTCCCACATGATTCGCCAGGGTGTCCAGCATCGCCTGATCAATACCGGAAGCGGGTATTGTAAGATCATCCAGAATGCGCTGAGATGTTTCTTTGACCCTTTTGGCATCAAGAATCTTTGATTCAGCTTCGGCTATTTCTTTGTCAAGACCGGAAATCCGTTCTGTTTCCTCCCCTGTGAATTTTTCAAGAACCGCAGGGTAGGTTTCAAATACCCTTTTGGATGAAGCATAAGCGTAATCTGCATGGAGAAAGTCAATCAGTTTTTCAAATAATGTCCTGAGCTTATCTGCCTTTTTTGATTGTTCCAATTGCTGCTGCAAGCCGGTCAGTTTCTCCTCTTCCTTTTTTAAAGACAATTGTTGTTGGGAAACACGCCTTACTTTTTCCCTGGTTTCGCGGAAAGCCTTGAATTCAGCACTGGTTTTCCGTTTTATTTCATCTTTGTACTCCAGCTGTTGGCATGCACTTTCCAGGTCGTATCCTCCTACGGTAAGCCTGGCAATGTGTTTGGCGGCATCCTGTTCATCGGCCATCACCAGCTGATGCAGGGCGAAAATATACCGATGGTATGACTCGGGAGGAGGTAAATCAGGCAAAGCGGCAGGCACCCCGTTACGTTCCGATCTGACGCTGGTACCATCAACACGGATCGTCCAGTTGTCTTTTCCCAGTAAAAAACGACCAAATGCAGAAATACCATCTGTTTCCCGTTGCCATATCATTTTCTGTATGAGCACCGCAGTGGAACTTTTGCCGGATGCATTGGGACCCGCTACGATATTCAGGTTTGGCTTAAATCCTGTATATTTTTCCAAACCGTGAGGGAGTCCCGGCATCTTTTTAACAGATAATTCCTGAAGGATCAGAGGCTCATTTTTCATTTAGAATGTACCCTTTTGTTTGTTTTGCCTTTCGGCAGAAAATGCGCTTTGTATGATTCAGCTTGCAGGATGTACCGATCAACGGGCGATAAATGTGCTTCTGTCAACAGATATCCGCGATTATCCTGATCATTAAAAGCCGCCGTTAACCATTTATCAGTGTGCTAAGCAACTTACGGCATTCCTGCAATATTTGTAAACGTCCTTCTTTTTCATCCGGCGCTGAGACCCTTTCATTGCTTTTCAGGGCGATGAATGTTTCAGCACGTTGCATTTGTTCAGTTTTCATCATCCATTCTTTCAGCATTTCATCCAGCAGGGTAGTGCTTTCTCCATTCTGGATGGCGAGGATGGTTTCAGCCAGCCGGCCGGCCAGTGAAGGTTCTTTGGCCAAAACATCCAGGTTTTCGATGGCCGGTCTGATCCGGTTGATGACCTTCCTGACCTTCATGGATTTTCCCGCGATAATATCATCCAGAAAATCATCTTCAGCAGGGTTCACCCACGTCCCAACGGAAAAGCCATCAGAATGCTCACCTTCGAGATGCAAGTTAAACACCAGGTAATGTAAGCTGTCGATGGTCTTATGCAGTGAACGGGATTTTGTCTCAATGGCTTCCATGAGTTTACCTCTCAGGTCGCTTTTGTGGTGAGTGTTTGTGACATCTACAAACAGGTCATCATAATACACCGGTGAGAGGGGGATCATTTCGTGGACGATATCCTTTCCCTGATTCAGGTGAAGCATTACCGGGCCACGTGTTCCGGGTTCGGCCGCGCTAAGTGCATGTGGCGAGCCGGGGTAAAAAATCAGCGGTGAATATTCCTGGAAAACTGTGGGCTTATGAATGTGTCCCAACACCCATGCATCAACCTGTTGTTGCCTTAACCCCGCCAGCCTCAGCGGAGCATACACGCTGTCGGCCGCATCTGCATCGCCATGTAACAATCCGATGGTAAAATGGGAACGGTGGGGGGTATCCCATGCGAATGTCATAAGGGGGTCTTCGCGCACATGCCTTTTCGGAAAGGACCAACCCAGCAAAGTAAGATCAATTCCTTTCCGTGACATACGATGACTTTCCCACCTGCCTTCTGCTCCCAGCAGATGGACATTGGGAAAATGACCATGTCCGATTATTTCTGGCAGTACATCATAATCATGATTGCCGGCCACCAGAAACACCTCCACATCTGCTTCACGAAGCTTCTCAAAACCTGCTTTTAGCGGCCCCACAGCCTCAAAGTATTTGTTGTCCTCATCAACAATATCACCGGTAAGCAACAGGCCATCAACTGATTCCCGTAAAACCAGGTCAACGATCTTTTGCCAGGTATAGGTGGTTTTTCCTTCCGCGGTATTTGCAGGCAGGTCTGCCGAACGGCGGCCAAGGTGCAAATCTGATGTGGCTAATAACTTGATGGACATAAACAGGGTCTTTTTCCATCAACAATAATACAAAAGATTTCCTTAGCTACCCAAAGGAAAAAGGAAGAACGGTCAGATTTTGAATCTGTCAGGTAAGTTTTTGAAGAAAACCGATCGTTTTCAGTTTGCGGCAAGATGCTTCTTCACCGCTTCTTTTTCTGTATCCGTTGCATGCCGGTCCATGTAATTCCTGACTATGTCAGGCAAATCTCCTCCACGGGGTACAAATATCATGGCCGCACTGTTCATGCAATAGCGCAACCCGGTGGGCGGCGGACCATCATCAAACACGTGACCCAAGTGGGAACCGCTGGATGCATCTACTACCTCCGTGCGGATCATGCCGTAAGATTTGTCCGTGCGATAAAATACCGCGTCGGGTGTAATGGGCTCAAAAAAACTTGGCCATCCGCAACCGCTGTCAAACTTGGTGTCGGAAACAAACAAAGGCTGTCCCGTGGCTGCTGAAAAATAAATACCCGCTTCCTTATTGTCATGATACTCCCCGGTAAAAGGTCTCTCTGTACCCGCTTCACGCAATACATGAAACTGCATGGGCGTCAGTAAGTTCTTCCATTCACCTTCCTGCTTCTCAATCCGGTATGTTCCGGGATCATTGGATTTAATGTTGACTCTCATGTCTCTGTCGTTTATTTCCTGCGGCATATAGGCAAGCATGCCCGCCAGCATAATGAAATTCAAAATATGCATAATTTTCTTTTTTTTGATAAACCTCCGTTTGCCCGTTTTTATAATTTCAGTGCAGACATTCCTCCATCAACACCGATCACCTGTCCGGTGATCCATGAGGCGTCATCACTTAACAGGAAAGCTGCCATGGCAGCAATGTCTTCCGGTTTGCCTGTTTTTTTGAGCGGATGTCTCTCTGCCGCTGCTTTTCGCCGTTCGTCCGTTCCAAGCAGGCGTTCGGCAAGAGGTGTATCAGTCAATGAGGGGGCCACTGCATTCACCCGCACTTTGGGAGCAAGCTCGGCCGCCAGGCTGCGCGTCAGCCCTTCTACAGCACCCTTCGCCATAGCCACCGAAGCATGATAAGGCATCCCCTGTGAAACGGCAACAGTACTGAACAACACGATAGAAGCAACCGGCGATGCCTGCAGCTTTTTATACAAGGCCTGTATCACCTTTAAAGCACCCAATGCGTTGACTTCAAAGTCGTTGCGTACATCATCAGGCTTAAGACCCCTGACAGGCTTCAGGTTGATGGTACCGGGACAATAAACCAGACCGCCAATACTATCCGGCAATCCCGGAAGATCAATTTCACCCTTCACATCCAACGCTGCCCAATGAATATTTTCCCTATCGGGCAAATCACCACGGGTTCTGCTGAACGCAAAAACCTGATTTTCCTCACTGAGTCTTTTAGCCAGCTCGAGTCCTATTCCCGAACCGGCACCAATAATCACAATGTTTTTCATAAGTTCATAATTTTTCAGCTATTTGCCTTTTAGTCTTTTGTGAATGAATTAAGCTGCCCCTTCAGGGCGCTGGTGGGGTGTTGCCCGCATTTACCCAGGGCGTTGCCACTGGGCTGAATTAATTTGCCCTTCAGGGCGTTCC
>REEA01000142.1 GCA_007695305.1 Bacteroidia bacterium | reverse complement strand
ATTTAATCAATTAGATACAACAATTTGTTTGCTTTTTGTGAATAATGCAGGTTAGATAATGCAGAAGTCGTATCAAACACATCAACCCCACTGGTAGTGCTACCCCTCTGTGAGTAGCTCAAACCTGTGGGAATGGCATCACCTTGCGATGCCTGGTAACACAAACGTTCTCTGCCATCCAAATCTGATCACCAGTCTTTAACGCTTTGTAAATATTGCCGTCAGTGTCTGTAATCGTTTCAAACCAGGGCTCTGTGTCATCATCACCACATCCCATGATGACAAATAAACAATGATTGGTTTTTTCAACCTGTTTGGAAAACCTGCGGCCACCAAAGCAGTAATCAGGTTTCATTTCTGTTTGTTCGCATTAATCGTCGATCGTTAATTGCCGTTGTCCGGAACACGACGAAGCGCCCTGCCGGTGAGATATAGCACAATGCCTTGCGGCACAATCGAAGAGGCTAAAAAGAAAGCCATTATACGCTTCCCCGGAAATATAACAGCCTTGCCTCCCAGCAATCCATCTATACCGCTGCGAGCTACCTTTGCTGCCGATACAGCAAGTCCCTTTGCGAAAAAACCACCGTTGTCGATCCTTTTCCTGACGTATGAGTTGGTGGGTACCCCCGCAGGAAATGTAGCAGACACCCGCACAGTACTGCCTTTTAATTCAGCACGAAGACCCTTTGTCAAATACATGATGTAGGCCTTGCTCGCAGCATAAACACATTTGCCCGGCAGTGGTGCAAACGCCCCCATGCTGCCGACGTTCAGGATGTATGCTTCGGGCAGCTTAAGAAAATCGGGCAAAAAGATGCTTGTCAGGTGCGTTGTCGTCATAACATTCAGCATCAGCATATTGGAAATCTTTTCCGCCGGCATTTCTGTAAAGCGATCGTTGAATCCAACTCCGGCATTGTTGATAAGCACGTTGACCTGTATGCCTTCTGTTTTTGTGAATTCCAAAATAACATCATGGGCATTCGGTTCCAAAAGATCAATTTCAAGAAAGGCACATTTTACACCATATGTTTCGCTGATCTCTGCAGCCAGTTCAGGCAGGCCTGTACCGGGCAGGGACACCAGCAACAGCTTCTTTCTTCGCTTGGCCCATTCGATGGCAAAAGCCCTTCCGATGCCGGAGCTGGCCCCCGTAATGAGTGCATAGTACTCGCTGCCACCATTTCTCAAGGGCTTCTCTTGCTGCCGGATCCAGTCAAGGGTCCTGGAAAAACCTTCGTGGAGCGGGGTAATGCTGTAGCCCAATTCTTCCACTGCCTTTCGGCTCGACAACCGTCTGTGCTGCAAATACCGCTTTACCCAACCCGGCGTGATCGGAGATGATGTCCCGAACAACTTCCCAAAATTGTTCATAATAAAAGCAGCAACCCACAAAAGTGGATAAGGAATGCGCACAAGCATCCGGTTCTTGCCGCTGACCTGCTTCATGACGTCAAAAAAATCATTGAAGCTGACATTTTCACCGCCAAGGATGTAATCACCTCCGCTTTTGCCCTGAAACATGGCAAGAACATGCCCTTCCGCCACATCTTCAACATATACGTAATTGCCCAAAGTTTGACCGTTCCCGGGAATGATCCGCCACCTGCCCTTGTCGAATAAGCGAAGGATTTTGGTCACGGCATTGCTTTCACTCATCAGGCCGGGCCCGTAAACACGGCTTGGATAAACGATCACTACATCCAATCCCCGTGAGCGGTAATCATAACAAAGGTCCTCTGCCAGCTTTTTGGTTCGGGCATATTCTGTGTCAAAATGCTCCGGCCTGGGGCTCTGTTCCACGGCATCGTCCTCCATACCGGTAACACCAAAGGTGCCGGCGGTTGATGTGAAAACAACCCGGTGTAAGCCTCCGCTCAGCGCTGCCTCAAGTATATTGCGCGTACCGGTAACATTGACGTCGAAAAACACCCCGGGATCATCTGCCACCGGTTTGGCGTATGCCGCAAGATGGAAAACATGTGTGCAACCCTGCATAGCCCTGCGTACAGAGGCCGCATCGGTAACATCTCCTTCAAATATGCTTACCCCGGGCAGGTTTAGCTCCGCCGCTTTGGCCGTGGACCGAACCAGCAAATGCAGGGTGTGTCCTTCTTTGACAAGCCGTTTAACAAGCGCCCCGCCAATAAAACCTGTGCTGCCCGTAATCAGAATTTTCATTGGTCTCAGTTTAAAGATTACAGGGTTTCTTATTTGTTATACCAAACATATTGCCTGTTTTGATGCCTCTGATCGAACACCAAAAAGATAACGCCATAATAATGATGGTTTCTTTGAATCTGTTTATAGTTTTGCAACAAACTGTTTTTTAACCTTTTGTGATTGTTCTTAAGCTGCCCCTATCTTCAGGGCGAATTTGTTGCCAATCCTTTTCTGCTTACTTTTTACTGCCTACTTCTTACTTTTTACTCTCTCCCCCTCTCTCATTCTCTCCTTCTCCCCCTCGCTCCCTCGCTCTTTCCGCTTCTAACGCCCCCCTGAAATGAAACTGCATGTCCGGGTTAAAATGTATGGCAAACATTTCTGTTGATACGGATAACACAAGATGCAACAAAAACGCCAGCCAAAAAGAGCCGGAAAGCAGCGAAACAGCGCATAGCACCAGTCCAAAGGGGATGGCAGCCAGTGTCTCCTTCCTGCCGTTTGGAATATGAAAAACGGCGTAAAAAAACAAATTGATCAAAACTGCCGGCCATAATCCCCAGGCCTCAGCGGTGGAAAATAACAACAAGCCCCTGAAAATAAACTCATATGCCAGCAGGTACATTGCCCAGCCGCCTATGCTGATCGCAATCTCTTTAATGCCCCAATGATGTATACGCATGTGGGGAATTCTCCTGTAAATATCGTGTTTTTTTGCCGAAAATGCAGCGGTGATTACAATTAGCAAGGCAAGCAGAACAACAACATAAACGGGAACAGGCGGTTGAATTCCTGCAAAAGAATATCTTTCAGGATAAAAAGGAAACAGCTGTAAATAAATTACGCCGGGCAATAAGCCCAAAAAGAAAAAACCTGTCAGCTTCTGAAATAAGAACAGCGATATTTCATTTTGAACAGGCGCATGATGCTTTTTGAAAAACCGCCCGGCCCGGTCCGAAAATGCAATAAAATAATATGCTGCGTAACCGACCGTAATGCATAACAATGCCGCGAGCGCCCGGATCAATTCAGGTGTTAATGATTGCGTTACCATATTTTGCTTTGATCATTCTTAAACATCATAACCTATCGGGATCTGCGCGTTAATGCATATATCTGCCCTGTTGGCGCATCGAAATATAGTTATAAAAGATAGTTCTTACAACCATCTGGCCTAATTTAAAATCGTTATAACCATTTTCCAACCACAAAAGGTCAGGTAATGGCTGTGATTTTTTATTACTTTTGCACTTTACTTTGAAAATCTCTATGCCCAATATATTCAGCAAGATTAAACGATCCCATCCACATGGCGTTAATGAAGCCAAAAAAGGTTCACGGGGCACAGGAAACATTGTTTTTCTGGGCTTGACTGCCATGATGATGTATGTGCTTGCCTTTTCAGGAGTAGTTAATGAACGAGCCATTGAAAAGGCAGTAGTTTTTGAGGAGGTTTTGCCCGGCAGTTTAAGCGATGACGAAATCTTTTTTTTCCGGGATACCATCACAAAATTTCTGCTTGCAAGGAATTTCAATGGCAATGTGCTTGTGGCACGCGAAGGGACCGTGCTGATAAGCCGAAGTTTTGGGTTTTCCGACTTCCGAAACCACACACCCCTTACCATCCAAATGCCTTTCCAGCTGGCCAGTATCACCAAAACCTTTACCGCAACCGCCATCCTGATGCTCCACCATGACGGGCGGTTGCACATCGACAGCATGGTCACTTCTTATATCCCCGAGTTCCCATATCCCGACATCAGCGTGCGCATGCTGCTCAACCACACTGCAGGATTGCAAAACTACATGTGGATGGTGGAACGATACTGGAAACAAGCTCATCCGCCGGATAACGAAGACATCCTTAACCTCTTCCTGCGTCACCCCAGGCACCTGGACTTCCGGCCGGGCACCCGCTTCGCATATTCCAACACCGGTTATGCATTTCTGGGACTGATCATTGAAAGAGTCAGCGGGCAACCATTTGCCGGCTTCATGAAAGAAAACATCTTTGACCCCCTCGGTCTGCAGCATACCTTCGTGTATGACCCCCGCCTGCCGGAAGAAATGAATGTGGACAGAGCCTATGGCTTTCGCCGCTGGGGCCGCAGCCATATCGTTATCCCCGATGTGCCCCACGACGGGGTGATGGGCGACAAAGGCATATTTTCCAACATCCCGGATCTTTTCCTCTGGGACAGGGCCATCGCCGAAAACCGGCTGCTGCCCGAAGAACTCTGGCAGGAAGCTTTCAGCCATACACTCCTGACAAACAACCGACCCGTCAGATACGGCCTCGGATGGCGACTGCAATCCTTCATGGATATCCACGTGGTGCACCACCCTGGCAGATGGAGCGGGTTCAGAACATCCCTGAAAAGATTCACCGATAAAGATGCCACACTCATCATCCTCAGCAACAACAGCAGAGATATCACGTCCCTGGTGGAAGGACTGCAAAACATTCTCTTTTACAGGGAAATCAGCGAGATCTCCGCTCCACACGAAGAAGACCCTGAAGAGTACGAAGTGATTGGCGGATAACATCCGGCCGCCAAATGAACTGTTTTCAGTAACTTTGCAGGATATTTTGTTTTAAAAACATACATGCGGTTTCTAAAGGGTTCGTGTTTGTTTTCTAAAGTCAGATACCACCGCTGAAATCAAACCGTTTTATCTATATTGTCATTGGCTGAAAAATGGATATCCAGATTGTAAACAAATCAAATAATCCTCTCCCCGCCTACGAAACAGAACTGTCGGCCGGGATGGACCTGCGCGCCATGCTTGACGAACCGGTGGTGCTCAAGCCCCTTGAACGCGCCCTCATCGGCACCGGCTTGCACATAGAACTCCCGGGCGGCTTTGATGCACAGGTGCGACCCCGTAGCGGACTTGCCGCCAAACACGGCATCACCGTACTAAACACACCCGGAACAATCGATGCCGACTACCGGGGTGAAATCAAAGTGATCCTGGTAAACCTGTCCAATGTAGCATATACCATCCAAAATGGCGACAGGATCGCACAAATGGTGATATCCTCCCACGAAAAAGCAACGCTCATAAGGGTAAACAGCCTCAGCGAAACCACCCGCGGCGAAGGGGGATTTGGCCATACAGGAACATCATAATCCACGAATCAAATAATTATGAAAAAAAACCCCGCATATCATCCTCGCAAATGGCAGATTGTCACTGAAAGCCCGAATTTCTTCCCGGGGCGCATATATGCCACCGTGTTGGCTCTTGCATTGATCGCCGCGTATACCGCTTGCTTTAACCCGGGTTTCGCCCAGGAAATTCAACGGGTACAAAAGGAGTCTGAACATCCCTCTGAAACGGATAAACTCAGGAGCACCGCCATCATGATCGATGCAATCCAGCAAAAGATGCTTGGGAATATCACTCGCGCCAAAAGCCTGTTTTATGAAGCCGCTGAAAAAGACCCCGGAAACGACGCCGCCTATTATGAGCTTTCAAAAATATATGCGTCGGAAAACAACCTGCCCGATGCCAGGAAATATATATGGAAGGCTATAGAGATCGACGCGCGAAACCCGGAATATCAACTTGTTCTTGCCGACATCTATCTTCTGTCGAATGACCTGCCTGCTGCCACCGCCATTTATGAACAACTGGCACAGGACGACCCGGAAAACATAGGATACCACCGAAACCTCAAAAACGCATACCTTTACCTTGGTGAGTATGAAAAGGCACTTGCCGTGATCAGCCACCTGCAAACCCTCACCGGATTTTCCCGGGAGCTGAGCATCCAGAAACAACGCATCCTGCTGGAAACAGGCAAATACGAGGAAGCCATCGCCGAAGCAGAGCAAATGATCAGGTTATTCCCCGAAGAGATCCTTTTCTATGAGATCCTGGGCGAATTGTACATGGAAACCGGCCAGGCCGACAAGGCAAAAGAAATATACTATCAAATGATTGATGAAGATCCGGAAAACTTTATGGCCCGGCTCATGCTTTCTGATGTCTACCTGCAACAGAATGAATACGAAAAGGCCTTTGTGCATCTGCAAGAAGCCTTGTACGCCCCGGAAATGTCCATCGAGCGGAAAGCCCGCATCATCTATTCCTATTTTTATTGGGCAGAAGAGTCACCGGAACTGCTGGATCAGGCAATACGATTGTCTGAAATCATGCTGGAAGTGCACGCCGACGAGGCCGAAACATACCTGATCCAGGGAGACCTGCTAATGCAACGCAACGAAAGGGAAAAAGCCCGCGACATGTACCTGGAAAGCTTGCAAATTAACCCTTCCAACCTGGAAGTCTGGCAAATGGTCGTAAGCCTCGGCCTGCAGATCGGTGATTACGAAGGCATGCTGAAACATTCTGAGATGGCCCTTGAATATTTTCTGGAGCAACCCCTGCTCTTTCTGTTTAACGGACTGGCCAACCTGCAGCTGAAAAACTACCAGGATGCCGCTTCTTCCCTCGAATATGGCCTCATGCTCATCGTTGATGATGAGGAGATGGAGGCTGACTTTCTCACCATGCTGGGCGATGTGTATTATTTTCTTGATGAATATGACGAATCTTTCAGAAAGTATGAAAAAGCCCTGGCTCTGAACCCGCGAAACGCAACCGCCCTCAACAATTTCAGCTACCACCTGGCCGTGCAGGGAGAACGGCTGGATGAAGCCCTGTTAATGTCGCAAAAATCCCTGGAGCAGGACCCCGGTAATGCCGCCTTCCTGGATACTTTCGGGTGGATACACTACAAGAAGGGCAACTACCGTGAAGCGGAAAAATGGATCAAAAAAGCCCTGGAAGCATCGGATGAACCCGGAGCAACCATCCTGGAGCACTATGGAGATGTGCTCTACAAGCTGGGCCGAAAGGATGATGCATTCAGCTATTGGGAAAAAGCAGAAGAAGCCGGCAACGGATCCGACTTTCTCCATAAGAAAATCAAGGATCGTACGTTGTATGAATAAAAAAACACCATTGTGCCCAAAAGAATAAACACCATAACCCTGCTACTCATCCTGGTGATGGCAGCCTGCGGGCCGCTCAGGGAAGTCGTTACCCCTGATCCTGACGTCAGTACGGCAGCTGTTTCCCGCACATTATCTGCCATGAGGGACAACGAAACAAGCTTCGACTTCTTCGCCACCCGTTTCTCCGGATATGCCACCATAGAAAACACCTCCTATAACCTCAGCGGAAGCATCCGTATCCGAAAAGACTCAGCCATCTTTATTTCTGTCTCTCCCCTCCTGGGAATAGAAATGGCCCGCATTCTTGTGACACCCGAAGAGGTCAGGTTCATAAACCGCCTGGAAGGAACATACTTTGTGGGCGACATGGGCTTTATCAACAGCATGCTCAATACAACCCTGGACTTCTATATGCTTCAGTCTATCCTTGTGGGCAACGACTTCAGTCACTTTTCTTCCGACAACTTCAAAGTGTCGGCCGACCGCGGACGCATCCTGCTGCAAAACCCCGGGAGGTATCCCAAAAACATGCATAATCCCGGCTTTGCTTTCCAGCAAAACATCTGGCTTGACCCCGACTCACACCGGATCGCTGAAAACCTGCTGTATGACCCTGTTTCACGCAGAAGCCTGAGGTCAAAATATGAACGGTTCGACCGGGTCGATGACCAGTATGTTCCCCGTGAAATTGTTTTCCTCTTTGTTGAACCGGGTGCAAGAACCGAATTAAGCCTGCGGTACTCCCGCACAAGCATCAACGAACCACAATCCATCACCTTCTCCATACCTGACCGCTATATGCCGCTGATGGATTAACGTGTCTGACAAAATGTTTCATTGAAATGAAAATGCCTCACGAACATCATGAACACCAAAATAACTGCTGCAGCTCGTTATGCTACCTTCAGGCTCTTTTTGTCGTTTTTGTTTTAGGGTTCTGGATGGGAGCCTCTGTGTACGGACAAACCAGGGATGAGCTGGAAAGAACAAAAGAGAGCCTGGAGCGGGAAATCCGGATTACCAACCAGCTGCTGCAGGAAACACAACGGACGGCCGAGACCAATATGGGGCAGCTGGTGATGCTGAACAGCCAGATATCCCGGAGAGAACAGCTGCTGGGTACCATCCAGAACGAGATCAGACTGATCAACCGGCGCATCTCAACCCTCAACAACTCCATCGTCGAACTGGAGAGTGACCTGGAAGAGCTCAAAGAGTCGTATGCGCGGCTCATCAGGCAGGCTCAACGAAACAGAGATGCCTATCAGCGGATGATGTTTGTGTTTTCATCAGAAAACTTCAACCAGGCATACCTGCGATTGCGACACATGCAACAATACAGCCGCCACAGGCGTATGCAGGCCGAACAGATCCTGAAAAAACAGGAGGAGATCGACAAGCAGATCAACGAGCTGAAGGAGGAACGCGATGCACAACAGCTTTTGCTGACCCGGCAGCGTGATGAAGTGCGTAACCTTGCCAGGGAAAAGGCCACACAGGAACAAACCGTTTCCCGGCTCAAAACAAAGGAGCAACAGCTCATGCAGCAGCTGCGCCGCCAGGAGCGCGAAGCCCGGCAGCTGCAGGAAGAGATCCAGCGCATTATTGCAGAAGAGCGACGCAGAGCGCAGGAAAGAGCAGAGGCCGAAGGAAGGGTGACCACCGACATGTTCGCCCTCACACCGGAAGAACAACTGCTGTCCGACAACTTTGCCGGCAACAGGGGCAACCTGCCATGGCCACTGGAAAGGGGAGTGATCACCGGTCATTTCGGAGAACAACCACACCCGGTGCTTCCCGGAATCAAAATATCCAACGACGGGATATATATCAGCACCAGCCAGGGCGCAGAAGCCAGATCTATCTTCGACGGCAGGGTGTCAAGGGTCTTCTCCGTACCTGGCGGCCTCTATGCCGTAATCATCCGGCATGGCGAATACCTCAGCGTCTATATTAACCTGTCGGAGGTGTTCGTTACCAACGGCCAGCAAGTCAACACCCGGGACCCAATTGGCATTGTAGGAACAAACCCCAGAGAAACAAACGCATCCCTGCATCTGCAAATCTGGCAAGAAAACAACAAACTGAATCCCGCCACCTGGATTGCCCGACAGTAAAAAACTTCTTCCATAGGTACAATGAAAGCTTCTTTCCAAATATGTGAAAAAAAAAGTGTAGGTTTGTGTAAGTGTTTTCCATATATCGACAACTCTTTTCAGAAAAGAGTGCTGTTTGTTTTTCGTGTTGATTATCAACTAAATATTTACCCATATGATCCATAACCTATTGTTTTCTCCGGGACCTACCGAGATCATCATCATCTTGCTGGTAATCCTGCTGCTCTTTGGCGGTCGCAAAATTCCCGAGCTGATGCGCGGACTGGGAAAAGGAATGAAAGAATTTAAAAACGCACAGAAAGAAGATGATCAGGATGACCGACCATCAGAAACAAAACCTGCCGGAGAGAAAAAAGAATAATGGGTGCCGGTGGCACCGGTTTTTACTGTTGTTGTTTGTTTTACCGACCCTTGTTTTTCCGGGCCGGTCAGAAGCTTTTCAACCTCCCCCTCCACCACCCGGCGATGCATCAGAACAAAGACAGGATCAGGGACTAATAGCCCCTGATGATCCTATTGTAGCTATGCTCGACAGCCTGGCCAGCCTGACGGTGTTTGCCAACATCGAGCGCCGGTCAGAGATGACCGCCCTACGGAAGCATGACTTCCCGGCCGGTTTCGTGCCGGTATATTCCGACTCTGTATACCGGAAGCGCATGAGCGCTCTGAACGACCGCTCACCATTTGAATTTGTTTACAATGACCATGTGCGAAGGTTTATCAACCTCTATGCAGTGAACCGCCGCGAGCTGACCGAGCGTATGATGGGGCTGGGAGAGTTGTATTTTCCTTTTTTTGAAGAACAACTCGACCGTCACAACATCCCCCTGGAAATGAAATACCTGGCCGTGGTGGAATCCGCCCTCAACCCAACTGCCCGCTCACACATGGGAGCCACCGGCTTGTGGCAATTCATGTTTCATACCGGCAGGCTGTATGGCCTCCGGGTAAACAGCTATGTTGACGACAGGGCCGATCCGATAAGGGCCACCATTGCCGCATGCGAACACCTCAACGACTTGTATGATATCTATGGCGACTGGTCGCTGGTAATCGCCGCCTATAATGCCGGCCCCGGAAACGTGAACAGAGCCATCCGCAGAGCCGGCGGTGTAAAGGATTTCTGGCTTATACGCCATTTCCTGCCAAGAGAAACCCAGAACTATGTGCCTGCATTCATTGCCGTAACCTATGTGATGGAACACGCGGATGCACATAACCTGTATGCCGTACCCCCTGTGTACAGCCATTTCGACGTGGACACCATCGTTGTGCGCAGCGAACTCAGTTTGCGAAACATCAGCAATATCCTGGATATCCCCCTGGACCATTTGCGTTACCTGAACCCTGCATTCAGACAAAACATCATTCCCAATAACCCGGAGCAACCTTATGTGCTGCGCCTGCCCACTGAACATGTGGGACTCTTCCTCGCCAACGAAGAGGCCATTTACAACTTCCGCACGCCGGCAGAGATCCGCCAGGAAGAGCTTGCAGCACAGCTGAGGGAAACCACTGTGCACGTTGTATCACAGGGTGAGGTGCTGGGCAGCATCGCCAGGCGATACGGCACCTCGGTCAGGGAAATACAACGGCTCAACAATCTGCGGGGCACCCTGATACGCCCGGGTCAGCGTCTCATCGTGAGGGCACCCACACCCCCTCCAACCCCCGCTCCCGGATCAGAAAACGTACACGTTGTGCGCAGCGGTGAAAGCCTCGGCGTCATAGCACGACGCTACAACATCACCGTAAATAACATTATGTATTGGAATAACCTCAACAGTACAACAATATGGCCCGGACAGCAACTGATCGTAAGACCACCGGAACCCCGGGCAAGCAGCAAATGATGAAAAACAACCCCCATGTCAAAAAAGAAACCATGACCTGCAGCAGCAGGCTTAATAGTCCCCGCTTGACGGGCAAAAGGACTTTGAGCCTATGAACAAACTGTTGGCATGTGTTTTGTGCACTCCTATGGAAAACAAAAACCAGTATCTTATGAAAACAATTATGAAGTTTTGGCACAAAAGTGCTGTCATTGCTGTTCTTTTTTTGCTGATCCTGTCGGCTTGCGGCACGGTAGAACGCCCCAGTAAACCCTCAGCATCAGGCAGGGCAGGTGAGCTACTCGCCGTTATGGAACCACGCCTCTGGGATGGCAAAACAGGAAACACTTTCCAGGAAGTGTTTCGTGCCGCTATTCCAACCCTGAACCAACCCGAACCACTTTTCAACACCATTTTTATTCCACGCCGGGAGTTTTCCAAAATATTTGAAACCCACCGGCATATCTTCTTTATAGACCTGGATGCTTCCCTGTCGGCGCCAAGCATAGAAATCACTCGCGACGTATGGGCCTATCCACAGCTTGTGGTGCGCGTTACCGCACCCGATGAGGAAACAGTGGTGAGAATACTGCGCAACAATGCCCAAACATTTTACGACCGCTTCATCGCTGTGGAATATCTCCGGCTTGAAAACGCCTACCGAAGAATGCTCCAGCACTCCTCACACAGATCCGTGAAGGATGCCTTCGGAATCGACATGGCCATCCCTGAAGGCTATTTTGTTGCCGTAGAAGGAGAAAACTTTATATGGCTCCGCAAAACAGCCACACGCGAAGAATTTGACCAGGCCGTGATGATATGGACACTGGACTATACCGACCCGGCCATCGACTTCAACGAAGACGTCATCTGGGCCCGCCGCGACTCCATCACAAAAAAATATATCCCGGGACAAATGCCGGGTTCATATATGACTACCTATAACCAGCCCGACCTAAAACTGCGACCTGTGTTCCGCGAAGTGGACTTCAACGGCAAATACGCCATTGAAGCCCGAAGCCTATGGCGCCTCCACGGTGACTTTATGGGTGGCCCTTTTGTGAATTACACTTTCGTGGATGAAAACACCAATCGCCTCTTTATGCTGGATGGATGGGTGTTTGCTCCGGGTCGCGACAAACGCGACTTCCTGCGCCAGGTGGAAGCCATCATATGGTCAACAAGGTTTCCAAAGGAAAAAGAAGAACAGGAGATTACCGATCTGGGCTGACCATCACCTGCCACACAGGAAAGTCCTGATCACTTTCAACAGACAGGATATACATGCCCGAACGAAGGTGCGTCACCCGGAAAACGGTCTGGAAGTTGCCCTTTTCGGGCACTTTTCTTCTTTTTACAACCTGCCCGTCCAGGTTGGTCAAAACAACATACACGTCACCATCGCTCTCATTGGTAAATTCAAAATTCAGGTTGTGCGAAACCGGGTTGGGGTAAACCCTGGCTGCAAGCGTGGTTAGTTCGTTTTCGCGGCCGTAGTTTGTACCCATAATATTGGTGGCATATGACCGGTAATAGTAGGTGGTTTCGCCGGACAGCCCGGTGAGCATACTGGTAAATTCACCTACCGCACCCTCTTCCACCGTCATTCCCTCATTGTTCCCCACTGTGGGGCTTGTGCTGGTGCTCCATACCACACCCTGTTCCAGCACAGGGGCGTTACCGTCGGAGGTCACATCCCCTCCGGCAATAGCTGAATTATGGGTTACATTGGTAGCCTCCAATGTGACGACAGTTGGTCTGAAAGCGGTCATGGTACGAATCAACTGCTGCGGCCCGTGCCTTACTCCTTCGCTGTTGATGGCATAAGCACTTACAAAATAATCGGTGGAGGGATGCAGGTCCGTGATCTCACTGTCAAACTCACCCGGCCCTGCTCCATCTTTCGTCATGCCTTCATGGTCGTCAACGGTAGGGTTCCCTGTGGAGCTCCACACCACACCACGTTGGGTAACCGGCGAGCCTCCTTCCCTGATCACTTCTCCGCCCGAGCTGGCGCTGGTGATGGTGATGTCGCTGCCTTCCCTGGTGATCACATCAGCCAGATCGTTTGTGCGGTAAGCGGCTATCACATGCTTGATCTTTAGGAGGGTGCGGGAATTGTCGCCCATCACAAACTCTCCGGTGGGCACCCCTGCATACAACACATTGTGGTTGGAGAAGTGCGGCACCTGCGTGTGGGTAATCCCGTCATCATAAAATTGCCCGCCACTATAAGACATCACAGAGCAATAATGGCCGCCATCGGTTCCTGTCCAGCGCCATCCGGCTGACCAAAAGTTTTCAGGCCAGTTTGTCCATTGTGTAGGCCCGGGCTGGACGTTCTGCTGCGCGTGGTGGTGCAAACCCATGTTGTGCCCCATTTCATGAATGTGGGTGTATCCAGTGGCAGCCTGTTGAACCCTGGTCAAAGAAAACCCCATGTTAGGCAGACCAAAGCGGTTGGTCAGCAACCATGCCAATCCTCCTGTGTCGCTCACATTGGCAAAAACGGCCACCAGGTCGGCGCCGTATTCGTTACGCCAATCATGAACCTCTTCAAAATAACCGTCAAAATCAGAACCGAAAGGATTAAAGTCGGGGGATGCGGTCAATCTTCTCAGCAAAACATTTGAACTTACATTTTGGGTGTGGTCGATCAGGGCAGTGTGTACCAGCGTTGCCAGCATCTTCACCTCACTATTGTCAAGCACCAGCTGGGCATTTACCATCGACATGGCAATCACGTTTTCAATGCCGCCGCCTATGGAGTTTCCCCATGCTTCTGCACCGGGTGTAATTAAAACCATCACATCAATGTTGGCAATGTCTTCCGGACCAAGGTCACGGTTTTCCAAATGCTGCTGAATGCGCTTTTGTTCCCGGATATCTTCTTCGTGTATTTCCGGAATCAGCGGAGGACTGCTTTCCAGTATGTCACGGTCACGCGAATCCATCTCAATCAAAAAGTGCTGATGCGTCTGCGGATCACTGATGATCTTGTAATACAGCTGAAGAGATGGGATATATATGCTGCCCAGACTACGGTCTCCTGTGGTCACAAGGATCACATAAGCTTTTGGCTCATCGGTCTCGGCCATGATGGTGCTGGTGCCGTTTATGTTCAGATCTGTTCGCCTTACCCTGGCAGTGTATTCCACGTCTTCGAACAAATTAAGAATAATCCGGTCATCCGCACGCATGCTGCCATATATCCTTACACGTTCATCGAGACTGATTTCCCGGAAGCGCATCACTGCATCCCTGTTTTCAAAAAAGTGAAGGGCCTCCACAATATCGCGTTGTTGGGGATTATAGGCGGCAATCAGCTCCACGCTTTTGCTTTCACTGTGCTTCAGGTCAGACCATTCCTGTGGTCCGGTTTGTTCATATCCTCCGGCAAAAGCAGCCGAAACAGGAATCAAAAAAACAATCCAAAAAATAAAAACGGAAAATGATGTGTTTCTTTTCATTGCATTATTAGTCATTCATAAAAAAACATTACCCTGGTTGGGTTGGTGAGGGATGGGGTTGCAAGATACTCATTTTTTTAAAAATGGCTGTTGCCAGATCACCAACCATTGTCAAAAAGGATGCCACGCTAACGGATAATGAGTTTTTGGGAATGTATATATGCCATGCCGGATAAACGAACAATATATACGCCTGCCGGCTGACTTAACAGGAAGGTGTGTTTTCCGGCGGATACATTGAATTGCTTCCGCATTGTCCCATGCATGTCGTACAGGGTTATGACCATCTGTGAAAGCGTATTGTTAACATGGAGTGTGCGTTCATGCAACCACACCTCCGGCAAAGGGGTTTGTTCCGGAACAACTGTGTGGGTTTGCGTGTCCGTTTCCTGCAACAGCATTCGCAGGGCAAGGTTTCCAAAGTTGGTATGTCTGTGGGGAAAAGAGGTGGGATTAACTGTATTGTCTGAACGGTAAAGAGCCCCCCAGGGAACATTGTCGAACCCGACGGTCAGATTTGTCTCTGTCAGTTGCTTGAAAGCCAGCATATACACCCCCGGCTGCAAGGTGGCAGGTGGTACTTCAAAGTCGTGGGTGCTGTTTTGCATCGCAGGGGTGCGTGTCAGCAAATCTGATACAAAAACCGTGGAGATGATTTCACGGTTTTCGTTGATCTCATAAACTGCCAGCCTGAAATCAAGCTCGGGAAGTGCCATGTCCGGCCACTGGATCTGTACAGCAAAGATATCGGCAGCGGCATGTATTTCGTACATCATGCCCAAAATGATGGGCGATGAATTGCTTCCCACACCATTTGCCACGATACCAGTGTCCCTGGCATAGAGGGTTTCCGACACGGTGAGTTCAAACTGATCGGTTTTGGTTTCATCAGGGCTGCCCTCGTGGTCCGACTCATAGATAAGCTGATACGTTCCATAATCCAGGTTTTCTGTATTCCAATGCGGTTCTGCCACCACCGTTACTGAGTCTCCGCCGGGCAATGGGGCGATTGTCTCACTTATGACCAGATAGCCTGTTTCCGGTACGCTGAAGTATAGAAAGGTTTCGTTTTTAAGATCAAAACCTGTGTTTTTCACTTTTGCCATGAGTGGGATATATGGCGGCAACTGCATGGCAGGAATGCTTCTGTAGTCTTTATTCAGCCCGCGCACTTCCAGGTTCGGGCCGTAAGTCCGGGCCCCGGAGGTTCGCCCCCGCGAGTAATGGTGGTTTTCTGTGACAGAAAACGCCTTGTAATAATACATGGAATTTTCTTCCAGTTCCGGGTGAATAAATTCCGGCACATCTCCCTGATACAACACAATGCCACCGCCCGGTATTTCATCACCGGGGCTGTAGGAGGTGCCATCCTGGGGTGAACCGAAGATTTCTTCCGGTGACCAAAGGATCATGACGTCGTTGTTGTCATGGTTGGGCACCCAGCTGAGTTCAATGCTTTCGTCATCAACGGCTGAGGCGATGAAGTAGCCGGGGTTTGGCACATCACCAAGGGTGTTGGCGGCCGCATCCAAAACCTTCTTTGCATTGAGCCGGCCTGATCCCAGCAATTGTATATAGCCGGGGTTAAGGTGATCGATGTTGTCGGTGTTTTCCACAAGGAAATCCCACACCTCCCGTTTTGTCAGGATGTGGTTGTTGCGATACGCATAGGATACCAGTAGTGCTGCCACACCGGAGGCATGCGGACAGGCAACGGATGTTCCCTGGCTGTAACCATAGGTATTATCCAGGAAGGTGGTCAACACCCCTTGTTCCGTCACCACATTGGTTTCGCCCCCGGGAGCGGCAATATCAATATATTCTCCATAATTGGAATACCATGCCTTTTGGTCCTGGTTGTTGGTGCCGGTTACCGAAAACATCCCTGAATAGTATCCCGGGTAAAATGGTTCACCGGAATTGCTGTTTCCGGCCGAGGTAATGGAAATCCCTCCTTCCATCACATTTCCTCCTCCGTGGACGTTGAAATAATCAATGGCATCCAGAACAGCCGGGTTATAATACCCGGGCTCACCGTATCCCCAACTGTTCTGGGAGATAGCAGCCCCATGATCAGCAGCATACAAGGGTGCGATGTGAAACCCACCGGTGCCTGATGCCGCAAATACCTGTGCCGACATCATTCGTATGCCATCGCTGTTACCCGACCCTCCGGCGATACCGGCAACACCTGTGTCGTTGTTGTTTACAGCTCCCACAATACCGGCTACAAGGGTGCCATGGTTACCCGGTTCAATAACAGGCGTGTCGTGAACGAAATTGTAGCCAAGGCCGTACCACATATTTCCGGACAGATCTTCGTGGGTGAAATCGATCCCTGTATCAATAACGGCCACAATTACCGTTGTGTCGCCCTTTTCAATTGCCCACGCTTCCGGCATACTGATATCTGCACCGGGCAATCCATCATGTTGTCCGGTGTTGTTGAAACTCCATTGGTTTGAAAACAGCGGGTCGTTGGGAGTCCAAATACTGTCGCCATCCGAGGTTAAACCGGCAAACAGCTTTTGTGGCATTTTTGTGTTGGGAGGTAAGCCTGTTAGCACTTTGTGAAACGACGGAGTGGCCTGTTCTATCTCCGGCAAAGCAAGATAACTATCCATCATCTGCAGAATGTCTGTCCCGGGATCAGCTTCCAGGAGATACCACCGGTGAAAGCCCCACGCTTTTTGCCTTTCTGTGAACATGTTATTCAAGGCCGGCGAACAAAAGTAAAGGGCGGCAGAGGAAACGCCAAAGCGCAGGTTGAGGCTGTCTACGGGGGGCAGGCCAAACAAGACAGTCCCTTCTCTGGTGGCCGGCGGGTTTTCTTCCAGCTGACGTGCGTACTCCTCTGCAATTTTGATGATGATAACGCCTTCGTGCCAAATGTCTGCGTCTTGTTTACTGAAGTTGATGGGCGGTCGCTCTCCCCGAATTACCCTGTACCCGTTAACCACCTCCACGCTGCCTGAATAAAGGTACGGCTGCGGTTTGGCCCGGGCGGGCGGGCACAGACTTTCCGGTTGCGCAATGCTAATGTTTACACTAAAAAAAATCAGCCATATGTAACAAAAAAGAAAAAGCCGGACAAAGGGGTTGGTGATTGATGTTTTGAAAATCATGGGGTAAAGATACACATAAAAGATTTTTTCGTTTGTGTGTTCAGAACGTTTGAGCTTACGCAGATCTGGGTCTAACATACTTGGTTTGCTTATCAGAATAATATGCTTATGGCTCATGCATGCATTTATTTGCACTACAATTGCAAAGGATGCCCGACATCGTAGCATAAAGGTTTTAACCCTGTTGAATACAATATTTTTTTTATATTCATGTTTATAATATATGGTGAGAAGTCCAATGTTTCCCGTTTTCTCACAACCAGGCCATTAGAAACCAATTGTCAGATTCCGGTATCGTGATACAATTGAACGGTTCGTCATACAGAAATCAAAACAAAAAATGAAACGCCATGTCGGAAATCCCAACCATTCGGGAACAGGGTTTTGACACACAGGAGTATGGTTATTTGTGCTGAAGAAACGAGGTTGCGAAACCCGGACTTTTAAACATTTCGACATTTTCACATTTTCACATTTTCACATTTCGCCAAATTATAAACACATGAAACGCCCATGACAGGATTTTTGACACACAGGAGGATG
>REEA01000134.1 GCA_007695305.1 Bacteroidia bacterium | reverse complement strand
ATCCTTTGTGCTCTTTGTGCACTCTGTGGTGAATGTATTTTTTCACCACAAAGAAGGACACAAAGTTTTTAATCTGCGATGCAAATGACAGCGCGAAGCGCTAAATGACCATAAATGACGCGAAGCAAATGACATGCGAAGCATAAAATGACATGCGAAGCATAAAATGCCGTGAGGCAGAAATGCATTGGTTGGATTATATGCAGCCGGCAGCAAGAAAAAAAATAAATTTTGTCAGATTCATAAAAAATAATTATCATTGCACTGGAAAACAAAAAGCATGGTTATGATAAGCAGGCATTGGAACTTTTATTATTTTTATTTTAACAACTCTATAGGGGCTTGACAATGTTGTAGTTAATATCAAAATACAAACGAACCGGGCCCTGCAAATGCAGGGTTTTTTTGTGTTCCAAAACCAATACGGAGCGATGCATTACAGGATGACAGACACAGCGATTTACGGGGCAATCCATGCACCTTTTTATTTTTTCTATTATGGATATTGCAACCTCCATGGGGCCTGATAGTACTTTAATTGTAAATGAAGTTGAAAAAGGAGGCCCCGAAAAGGTCTCTTTTTTTGTATAAAAAAACCACTATGCATAAAAACGAAGATATTCCTATAGTAGCCATTCAGGGCATACACGGTTCATTTCATCATGAAGCAGCCATGCTATACTTTCACCATGACTTTAATCTGTTGGAATGCATGTCCTTTAAAAACCTGGTAGAGGTTACAGAAAGCGGAAGAGCCTCATATGGTGTAATGGCTGTAGAAAATTCTCTTGCCGGCGGTATGCTGCCTAATCTGACACTGATACGCGAGTCGGGCTTATGTGTAAGCGGTGAGTTATATCTGCGCATCACACAAAACCTGATGGCATTGCCGGGTCAAGACATACAAAGCCTGAAGGAGGTCCATTCACATCCATTGGCCATTATGCAATCGGAAGCGTTTTTTAGCCAATATCCCCATATCCGTTTGGTTGAATCTGCTGATACTGCGCTTAGCGCAAAGCTTATTTCTGACAATAATTTATTTGAATTGGGTGCGATTGGCAGTGAAGCGGCTGCCAGAATGTACAAGCTTTCCATTCTGTCAACATCCATCGAAACAAATAAAGAAAACTACACCCGTTTTTTGATCATCGGGAAGCATCCGTCTGTGATCAAAAGCGGGGAAAAGGTAAAGGCCAGTTTGGCTTTTATTATACCACACGTTCCGGGAAGTCTTCTCAGGGTATTGCAGCCATTGTCGGATGCAGGGGTTAATCTTACCATGCTTCAGTCGCTTCCTCTGGTTGGTGAAAAATGGCAATACATATTTCATGCCGACATGATTTTCCCGGACCAGACAGCTGCTTTGCGCCTTATTGATCATATTTCCGGTATGCTAAAACATTTGTGGGTTATGGGCATCTTTCCTTTGCGCAATCAATCGGGAAACAGCCAGTATCCTGTTGGGAAGTCCACCATAAAAGATCATGGGGCACAAGTTTTGGCTGCCGGTCATAACAAAACCGAAACAGGCATTTAACCGAATTTAAAACAACATAAAGCATTAACATGATAATATGTATAACGGGCCTTGGGCTGATAGGTGGTTCGATGGCGACAGATTTGAAGCGGAGGGGTTTTGCCCGTCACATCATTGGAGTTGATAACAATACATCTCACTGTGAGGTAGCCTTGCAAAAAGGCCTTGTTGACGAAGTGCTTGGGTTGGATGAAGGAGTCAAAAAGGCTGATCTGATTATCCTTTCCACACCAGTGGACGTTTTGTTAGAGCTATTACCCCTGGTGCTGGATTTGGTCGCCGGAAGCGGCAAGGTAGTTACCGACACCGGCTCAACCAAGCTAAAGCTTGGATCATTGGTGAACAGTCATCCGGGGAGAAAATGTTTTGTGGCCGGTCATCCGATGGCGGGGACAGAGCAATCTGGTCCTTCGGCAGCCATAAGTGGTCTCTTTGACAACAAATGTGTCATTTTGTGCGATCCGGAAAAAAGCGACATAAAGGCACTGAATCTGGTGGAAAGGATGTATTCCGCACTAAACATGGAAATCATCTATATGCAGTCTTCATCTCACGACGTGAGTGCCGCTTACGTATCGCACATTTCGCATATTGCTTCGTTTGCTTTGTCGCTGTGTGTGCAGGAAAAGGAGCAAAACGAAAAAAGGATTTTCAGTCTTGCAGGGGGTGGTTTTTCTTCAACAGTAAGGTTGGCAGCCAGTGCTTCCAGTATGTGGACACCCATCCTTTCAGAGAATGCACCTCCTGTATTGGAGGCTTTAGACGCATACATTCATCAATTGTCGTTGTTTCGTGACAATATTGCCAGTCGCGACATTAGCAAACTCAATCACTTGATCGGGGAGGCGAACAAGATTCAGCAAATTATCAATCTTCAAATACAATAATTCATGATGGAATCCAGAGAACTCCGAAAACAAGCCGGGCTGGCCAACAAGAGCGGGCATGCAGGTCCTGTGATAGTTGCGGGCCCGTGCAGTGCCGAAACGCCACAGCAGCTTATGGATACTGCAACGGCCCTGGCCGCCACCGGGGTGGTAGATTATTTCAGGGCCGGGGTTTGGAAACCCAGAACCTCGCCCGGGTCGTTTGAAGGCATGGGCAGCCCTGCACTCAGGTGGCTTCAGGACGTAAAGAAAGAAACGGGACTGGCTGTCGGCACTGAGGCAGGCAGTGTACAGCATGCGCAGGAAGCTCTTATGCATGGCCTCGATATGCTATGGATTGGAGCCCGAACTGTTAGCAATCCGTTTCTTGTTCAGGAAATTGCAGATTTGCTGAAAGGAACCGACATAGTTGTGATGGTCAAGAACCCCATGGCCCCCGACGTTGATCTTTGGGAAGGCAGCATCCGCCGGTTTCAGCAGGCGGGTATCAGAAATATATATGCTATTCACAGGGGATTCTCCTACTGGACGCGATCTTTGTTCAGAAATCACCCGTGGTGGCACCTGCCCATGGAGCTGAAACAACGCCTGCCGGATGTTCCGGTTATTTCTGACCCCAGTCATATTGCGGGCGATCGCAAACTGGTACCCATGCTTGCACAGCGTGCCATGGAGATGGGTTTTAGCGGTCTTATGATAGAGGTGCACCCCAACCCCGACAAAGCAATGAGCGACTCTCTGCAACAACTGACGCCTAAAGCCTTCCATTGTCTGATAAAGCGGATTCTAGGCCAGGGAATCAACGGACATGGTGGAACGAAAAACATGTTAAAGGAATTGCGGGCAGAGGTTGATATATTGGATGAAGTACTGGTTTGGGCTCTCACCAACCGAATGAAGCTGGCAACAGAGATTGCAGGTGTCAAAGCCCGGAACAACATGGAAGTATTGCAACCCGAAAGATGGAAGGAGGTTATTGAAAAAGTTGTTTCAATGGCAAAAAAAGGCGGGCTCAGGGATACCTTTGTTGAGAAACTGTTCGATGACATTCATCATGAATCATTATCCTTACAGCAACTGCCTGTACAGGACAGATAAAAAACCGGTTATTCATTATATCTTTGACAGATAATCAGCTAACTATGGAACACATACTTCTGAGAGGCAGATTTAGTGACTGTAAAATAATAATTGGTGAACCCATGGAAAGTGTCCGGAACCATATTCCTGACCGGCAGGTTTACATTGTTACCGATGATAATATTTACGGACTATATAGAACGTCATTCCCGGACTTTCCGGTGTATGTGTTAAAAGCCGGTGAAAAAAGCAAAACGCTGGATTCGGCAGCAGATATTTGCAAATGGCTGATGGAGCATGGTGCCGGACGCGATGCATTTCTGCTTGGTATAGGTGGGGGAATGGTCTGCGATATCACGGGATTTACGGCCTCCATATTTATGCGGGGTATAGGGTTCGGGTTTGCAGCCACTTCTCTGCTGGCCCAGGTTGATGCGAGCATTGGTGGTAAAAATGGGGTAAACCTGGAGGGATTTAAGAATATGATGGGCACATTTAACCAACCTCACTTTGTATTGTGCGACACCTTCATGCTGCAAACGTTGCCTGAAGCAGAGCTGCAAAATGGTCTGGCAGAGGTGGTGAAACATACGCTCATTTCGGACAAAAAGATGTTTATGTGGATACGAGAAAACATTCATAAAATTCTTCAGCTCGACAACGAGCTGATTAACAGGCTGGTTAGTCACAGCATTACAACAAAATCTGAAATAGTAAGCAGGGATGAGGTTGAACATGGTGAACGACGGAAGTTGAATTTAGGTCACACCTGGGGTCATGCTGTTGAGAAGACCGATGGTATTCCTCATGGCCAGGCAGTTAGTATCGGACTTGCTTTTGCTGCCAGATTATCTGAACATAAAGGTATTTTAACCAGAGAAGAACGTTTGCTCATCCTGGATTTGCTTACATCCCTGGGACTTCCGGTTATAACCCGGACTGACCCCGCAAAGGTTTTTCAGGCCCTGGTAAAAGACAAAAAAAGGGAGTCTGGTCACATTCATTACGTCTTGATGAATGGACTTGGGGATGTATCCGTGGAGAGGATTCCCCTGGATGAGTTGAAGCAATTTGCGTTATCGAAAGCCCATTGAATCATATTGTTAACTCTATGGCCTCCATATTTTCAACCACATACGCTGTTTTTGGCAAACCGGTGCTGCACAGCAAGAGCCCACAGTTGTTTAGCCCTATCCTGGTAAAGGGCAAAGAAAGCTACACCCGCATCCGGCCACAGTCGGCCAAGGATCTTGTTGATATTGTACGATTGTTAAACATACGCGGGGCCAGCATTACAGCGCCTTTTAAAGAGGAAATATTTTTTTTACTGGAAGAAGTTAGCCCGGACGCCCAAGCTGTTGGCGCTGTAAACTGCATTCGCCATGAAAACGGCAAAATATCGGGGCACAACACTGACCATTATGGTGTAACCGGGCCTTTGACCGAGGCAGGTTTGATTCTGGAAGGGGCCAATATCCTAATCCTGGGTGCCGGTGGAGCAGCCAGGGCCGCTGTTTACGGGTTGACCAAAGCGGGAGCCAATGTAAGCATCAGCAACCGAACGGAGGAAAAAGCCGGAACCCTGGCAAAATCTTTTGATGCAGCCGTTGTCAAATGGGGCAGCATGTATGCACTTCCCAGGTTTGATGCTGTGGTTTCCACGATCTTGCCCGAGGCAATCCCTCCGGATGCAGAAAAGCTACAGTACGACATGCTGCTGGATGCTATATACAAACCCTCTATGATGACTGCCCATAGCCGGGCAAGGGAGATTCCGGTTATTGGTGGTGAACAGTGGCTGATTCATCAGGGTGTGGAAGCAGCTGCTTTTTATATCGGTAAGACGCCGTCGCCGGAATTACTGGCGAGCAGGTTGTATGAAATTCCGGATCCTGCGTCCTTGCGTATTTTGGTGCTGACTAACGACAGCCTGGATCGGTTTACACAATCAACCTATGACCTTGTGGTTTCGGCGTTCGGGATGGATGCAAACACTATCAAACAATTGATCGATGAAGAAAAGAATCTTGCCTTCGGGCGTTAGCGGGTTGCTGCAGGCACCGCCCTCAAAGAGTGTTGCCCAGCGGGCTATCGCTATGGCTGCCATGGCAGATGGTGTTTCAGAAATTGGGCATCCGGGAAACTGTGATGATGTGATAGCCGCCATAGATGTATGCAAGACACTTGGAGCGGAGATCCGGCGGCAAGGAGAAAACCTGCTGATCCGTGGAGGTTTACGACTACCGGATGCACCCTTGTTTTGCGGGGAATCAGGACTGGGAATGCGCATGTTTGCAGGCCTGGCAGCATCATTTTCCGACAAGGTAATGCTCACTGGTACAGGAAGTTTACTGAAAAGGCCCATGCAGGCAGTGGTGGATTCACTCACTCCGCTCGGTGTATCTTGCACAACATCAGAAGGATATCCGCCCGTTATGGTAAAGGGGCCTTTGAAGGGGGGAGAAGCCACCATTGACGGCACTTCAGGTTCACAGATACTTACGGGGATTTTGATGGCTTCACCTTTCGCGATGTCTGACACCTTCCTGACGGTAAATGGCCTGAAGAGCAAACCATATATTGATCTTACGTTGGAGGTGATGCGTGCTTTCGGGGTTGAGGCGAACAACAATAACTACGAAAGCTTTTTTATCCGCTCAGGGCAGCAATACAGGGCCTGTCGATTCAGGGTAGAAGGCGACTGGAGTGGAGCTGCTTTTATGCTGGTAGCAGGAGCCATTGCTGGCAAAGTCACCCTGACCGGGTTAAACCCTTTGTCTGTGCAGGCCGACAAAAAAATTACGGAGGCATTGAAGCTTGCCGGTGCAAGGCTGGTTCAAGGAAGCGACAACATTACAACAGAAAAGACGGACATGAAAGGCTTCAGCTTCGATGCCACCGACGCTCCCGACCTTTTCCCTCCACTGGTATCACTGGCGGCACATTGTTCAGGAACAAGCCGGATAAAGGGCATACATCGACTTAGAACCAAAGAAAGTGACCGTGCAGCAACCCTCATGGAAACATTTGGCAGAATTGGCATTACCATCACTTCTGAAGCGGACTATATGATTGTCCACGGAGGCAGAGTTCATCCAGCAGTTATCCACTCTCACGGTGATCATCGCATTGCGATGGCAGGTGCTGTGGCTGCGCTCGCCGGCAGCGGAGAAGTACACATTGAGGGAGCGGAAGCCGTTAATAAGTCATATCCCGGTTTTTTTAAAGATTTGGAAAAAATTAGCACACTATGAACAGTTTTGGAAGAATATTCAGGGTACATATTTTTGGTGAATCACACGGGTCAACCATCGGAATAACTATAGATGGCTGCCCGCCGGGCATTGCTCTTTCTCCGGCGGACTTCATTGCTGACCTGGAGCGGCGCAAGCCAGGAGCCAAAGGCACCACCCCGCGAAAGGAAGACGACAGGCCAGAGGTTGTTTCGGGTTGCCATAACGGTTACACGACGGGAGCACCTTTGACCATATTATTTCACAATAAAAATGTACGGTCAAAGGACTATGCAGATCTAAAAGACACTCCACGTCCGGGTCATGCTGATTTTGTGGCATCACAACGATTCATGGGTTATAATGACCCGCGCGGTGGCGGGCATTTTTCCGGCAGGCTTACGGTAGCTTTGGTGGCAGCCGGCGTGGTGGCTAAAAAAATATTGATCCCGGTAAACATTACCGCCGCATTAATTGAAGCAGGGGGCATGACCGACATTCAGGATGCGGTGAGCAAAGCCCTGGAAGAAGGTGACAGTATAGGTGGCCTTGTTGAGTGTCGCGCAGAAAACATCCCCGTGGGATGGGGGGAGCCGTTTTTTGATTCCGCCGAATCTGTGATCAGCCATCTGGCTTTTGCAGTTCCTGCCATTAAAGGGATTGAGTTTGGCTCAGGCTTTCGTGCGGCTACCATGAGAGGCAGTGAACATAACGATCCGATTGTGGATTCATCAGGAAAAACCGCCACCAACCATGCAGGAGGCATCACAGGCGGACTCACGAATGGCAATGCACTAATTTTCAGAGTGGCAGTAAAACCCACATCCAGCATCAGCAAAAAACAAACATCCCTTAATATCCAGACAAACAAAATGGCAACCCTGGAAGTAGCCGGTCGCCATGATGCATGCATAGCTCTAAGGGTGCCGGTTGTGATCGAAGCAATCACCGCCATGGCGCTGGCTGACCTGAAGCTGCTGGCCAGATCCTGAAAGCAGGAAAGGAACACATCGAACAAAAATTATTTTTTTTTGTTTTGTTGAAATAATGATTACTTTTGCATTCGATATGCAATTAACATGATATATACATTTCATCATACACATCATATTGTTTCTTCCCCGCGAGGGTGTTGAACCGAGATGCTATTGATGTTTACTTATAAACAAAGGCCCCGGGAAACACCCGGGGTTTTTTTATATGCAGGCTAAACAACATACCCATTATTCACATCATCATCTGCACCCAAAGAGGCAGACTGCAACCGGTATGTGTTAGCGTGTTTTAACCAAAAACAGTTTACAGAAGGGGAATCTGCCAGACATAGCGGGTTCCCCATTTTTTAATCAAAAATTAAAACGATGAATAACAACACACTAACATTGGCCATTCAAAAGAGTGGCCGGCTGAGCGAGGGCTCTTTGAAGCTGCTTAAAAAATGTGGGATTGACATACAGAATGGACCTAATCATTTAAAAGCCAAGGCAACCGGCTTTCCGCTGGAGTTGATTTTTTTGCGCGATGATGACATTCCTCAATATGTAGAAGACGGTGTGGCATCAGCGGGCATTTTGGGTTATAATGAAGTGCTGGAGAAAAAGCGCGATGTGGAAGTGATTCAAAAACTGGGGTTTTCAAAATGCAGGCTTTCTATCGCTGTAGCGAGGGATGTACATTATACCGGCAGGG
Organism: Bacteroidia bacterium; assembly: GCA_007695305.1. Lineage (GTDB taxonomy): Bacteria > Bacteroidota > Bacteroidia > Bacteroidales > UBA7960 > PUPG01. Next base: position 9,875 of record REEA01000134.1, on the reverse strand, counting down.
ATTTTCTGAACGGCAAACGCATTGCTACTTCCTATCCCGGAATATTGAAAGACTTTTTGGCTGACAATGGTCTGACTGCGGAAATACACCCAATCAGCGGTTCGGTAGAAGTTACACCGGGACTTGGGCTGGCTGATGCAATTTTTGAGATAGTAAGTTCGGGTGGCACTTTGCTGAGCAATGGTCTGAGAGAAGTGGAAACGATTCTGCACAGTGAGGCTGTAATGATTGCCAAACCGGATCTTCCCGGGCAAATACGCGACCTTTTGGAAAAGCTTTTGTTCCGCATCAATGCCGTTCAAAGAGCGGAAAACAACAAATATATTCTGCTTAACGCTCCAAAAGAAAAGCTGGATGAAATAATTGCCCTGTTACCGGGTGTAAAAAGCCCAACCATTATGCCCCTTGCCATAAAAGGATGGTATTCGCTGCACTCTGTGGTTAACGAGGATGATTTCTGGGGCGTTATTGACAAGCTGAAAGATGCCGGCGCGGAAGGGATACTGGTGGTTCCCATAGAAAAAATTGTCACCTGACCCCCCATGACAGGCGTTTTGACATATAGGGGGCTAGAGGCTGGGAGTTGGGGGTTAAGGGACTTAAGGGACTTAAGGGACTTAAGGGACTTAAGGGAAGAAGCGAGGACGTCAAGATGCAATACACTAAAAAAAATCAATTCAAACAATCATATACATCTTATTAAACACAAAAGATTCAGGTTATGATGCAAAAAGAAAAACCATTGATGCCGGTCATTTCCGAGCCAGAGCCGTCTGAATACCAGAACATTTTGAGGCGTCCCGACCAAGGGGGGCAGATGATGCAGGACAGGGTGCGTGAAATTATCGAAAGGGTTGAGCAGGGTGGTGATGGGGCTTTACGTGCCTTATCTCTTGAAATTGAAGGTCTTGTGCCGGATCGTTTTGAGATTTCCAGGGATGTATTACTGCAATCCGGTACAGATGTGGATGATCAGCTAAAGGTGGCCATAGGCCGGGCATCGGAAAACATCAGGACTTTTCACCGGGCGCAGATGCCTGTTCCTGTGTCGGTAGAAACCCTGCCCGGGATTCGCTGCAGCCTCAGGTACGCACCAATAGAGCGGGTTGGTTTATATATACCGGGCGGCACGGCACCCCTTTTGTCCACGGTTTTGATGACGGTTATCCCGGCTAAACTGGCGGGCTGCCGGGAAATCATCGCTTGTACACCACCTGGTGCATCACCCGAATTGTTGTATACCCTTGGGTTGTTCAACATACGGGTGTTTTCTGTTGGAGGCGCCCAGGCTGTTGCCGCCATGGCCCTCGGAACAGAAAGCATACCGAAGGTTGACAAAATATTCGGGCCGGGTAATCCCTGGGTCACTCATGCAAAAATGCAACTTGCAGGCCGTGGTATTGCTATTGATATGCCGGCAGGGCCTTCCGAAGTGATGGTGATTGCCGATGAAAGTGCCGTGCCTGCCTATGTTGCCGCAGACCTGTTGTCTCAGGCCGAACACGGCCCCGACAGCCAGGTGATCCTGCTGTCGGACAGCATGCCGCTGATCGAGTCAACCCTTCTGGAGCTACAGATTCAGATTGAGAAATTACCCCGCAAAAAAACGGCCATGGAAGCCTTAAAACACGGTATGGCAATTTGTGTAAGCGGAGTAGAAAAGGCTGTGGAAATGAGTAACTACTATGGCCCTGAACACCTGATCCTATCAGTTAAAAACCCCAATGAAACAGCAGAAAAAATTCACAATGCAGGATCTGTCTTTTTGGGGAATTATAGTCCTGAATCAGCGGGAGACTATGCCAGCGGAACCAACCACACATTACCTACGGGAGGTGCCACCAGGGCCTGGAGCGGCATAACCATACACAGCTTTATGAAGAGCATCACCCTGCAGGAACTAACCAGGGAGGGTCTGATGCAGCTGGCCCCCACGCTGTTGGCGCTGTCAACGGCTGAACAGCTGGATGGCCACGCCAATGCCGTGCTGCAAAGAATGAAACAAAATCAATGAGTTGTAAAATCCTAAAGTATCAAATCATGTCTTTTGATCTTCAATCACTTATCCCTGAGCATATTGCTTTGTTAAAACCTTATCTATCTGCGCGGGATGAATTTAACGATCATCATGAATCGTTTGTTTTTTTAGATGCTAACGAGTTACCTGAACCTTTGCATGGTTTTCCTGCGAATATAAACAGATACCCGGGCAACGAACCCGGCCGCCTGAAAGAGAAACTGGCTGTCATTAAAAATATTGACCCTGAGAGTATCTTTCTGGGAAATGGCAGTGATGAGATTATCGACCTGATCATGCGTTGCTTCGCCAGGGCGGGGAAAGACGAAATTATGACCTTCCCTCCTACCTTTGGAATGTATGCAAACAGGGCTGTGGCAAACAACTTATCAGTGAAAGAGGTTCCTCTTGATCATCGTTTTATGATCAGGATAAAAGACACCCTGGGTGCCATCTCCCAGGAAACTTCCCAAATATATGTTTGCCACCCAAATAATCCGAGTGGAAATTTGCAAGCCCGGGAACACGTCATTTCTCTTTTGGAACATTTTCACGGGATTGTGGTCGTGGATGAAGCGTATATTGATTTTTCCCCTGAAAACAGTCTCATTCCGTTGCTTGCCAAATATCCAAACCTTATTGTTTTGCAAACATTTTCCAAGGCTTTTGGCCTGGCCGGCGCACGGGTCGGGGTTGCCTATGCATCCGCTGATATCGTCAGGGTGCTGGAGAAAGTGCGTTGCCCTTACAATATTGGCTCTGTTTCTGCCGGGCTGGCTGAAAAGGCACTCAACAGTTACGCGGATTACCTTCTGAATGTAAAGTACCTCAGGAATCAGCGTGATGAACTGGCCGGTTCAATAGCCGGGATGCCCCTTGTGGAAAAGGTTTATCCTTCGGATGCAAACTTCCTGCTGGTAAAAACCAGCGATGCCGGGGCTATTTATAACCATCTTGTGCGTAATGGTGTTGTGGTAAGAAACCGCGACAAGGAAGCCGGATGCAGTGGTTGCGTGCGAATTACTGTTGGAACGGCAGAAGAAAACCAAAGACTGCTCAATGTCTGGCGCAAATTTAATGGGAATACGGATCCATCAGCAGAAGTGTATCGGCAAGAGGGTGATATTACCGGAAAGTCCGGGCGAAAAAATGCATTCCAGGGTTATGCCGGCAATGAACAAGCAAATGAACCCGGCGGGGAGCATTTGCCGGGCCTTTGGGAGCAGGCAGCACGCCGGGCAACCATTAAAAGGAAAACAGCAGAGACCGACATTACGCTCAAAATTAACCTGGATGGCAAAGGCTATTCAAACATAGAAACCGGGATCGGCTTTTTCGACCATATGCTTCAGCAGATAGCCAAACATGGCCTCATTGACCTGGAAATTCATGCCGTTGGTGATCTTGAAACAGACCCGCACCATACCATTGAAGATACGGGAATTACCCTGGGGGCGGCCGTTTTAGAGGCACTTGGCGGCAAAAAAGGGTTGGAGCGCTATGGCTTTTCCCTGCCTATGGATGACAGCAGCGCGCAGGTGATGCTTGATTTTGGAGGGAGGTTTTATCTTAAGTGGGATGCTGCTTTTGCAGCCCCCCACGTGGGAGGCATTCCTGCGAGTCTGTTTGGTCATTTTTTCCGGTCATTTGCTGAAGCAGCAAAGTGCAACCTGCATATTCAGGCTGCAGGCGAAGATGATCATCATAAAATTGAGGCCATTTTTAAAGCATTTGCAAAAACTTTACGAATGGCCACAAGGCGAAACAGCCACGATATCATGCCATCTACCAAAGGGGTATTATAAATTGACAAAACAATGACACAACGTATAAAAATAGCTCACTACAATGCCGGTAATATTGCTTCTGTAATGAATGCTCTTGGCCGGCTTGGTGTCAGGGGAGAACTTGCAACCAGCCCGGAAGACATAAAAACAGCTGATAAGCTGATATTCCCCGGAGTTGGTCATGCAAAACCTGCCATGGAGTTGCTGCGCTCAAAAGGGATGGATCAGGCTATCAAAGATTTTCAAGGTCCTGTGCTGGGCATTTGCCTGGGGATGCAGCTGATGGCAGAAAGCTCGGAGGAGGGCAACATGCAGGGGATGAGCATATTCCCGGAGAGCATCAAACTTTTCACCGGGCGGTCGAAAATTCCACATATGGGATGGAACAGCCTCCACGCTCTTAAAGGGCCGTTATTTGATAAGATAGACGAGGGCTGCTATGTTTATTTTGTGCACAGCTATTATATGCCCTCCAGTGAACTGTCGATCGCCGGGTGCGATTATGAAGGGAGATTTACAGCGGCCATTGCCCGCGACAATTTTTTCGGTGTGCAATTTCACCCGGAAAAAAGCGGTGAAACAGGAATGACCATACTTAAAAACTTTATAAAACTATGATCGTTATACCAGCCATTGATCTGATGAACGGAGCTTGCGTCAGGCTGAGGAAAGGCCGTTTCGACAAGCAAACCATCTATGACCAATCCCCGTTGGATGTTGCCCGTGCCATTGAAGAAGCAGGGATCCAGCACCTGCATCTTGTCGACCTTGATGGTGCCAAAAGCGGTGAGCCTTCCAATCTGCACATTTTGGAGACCATTGCAAAGGAAACATCATTGAAGATCGATTATGGAGGAGGTATCCGCAATATAGAAGCTATACGCCGGGCCATTGAAGCCGGTGCTGCAAAAATTAACCTGGGGACTTTTTTGTTTTCAGACCCTGATATTCCGGCCACCTGTGTTGAGACTTTTGGAAACGAGAAGCTTATCGCTGCGATTGATATTGCCAACGGCGCGGTGGCCATAAAAGGCTGGCAAAAAAGCTCCGGGATCGATGCAGGCAAAGCGATTGATGACTTGCTGAAAGTCGGCTGGCAATTTTTTTCGGTGACCGATATCAGCCGCGACGGCACCATGCAGGGCCCTGACCCTGGGTTCTATAAGCCATTGATCAGCCGCTATTCATCCGCGAAATTTATTGGTGGTGGTGGTGTGGCATCTTTAGAACATTTACATCTGCTAAAATCTTGCGGAGTATATGCCGCCATTACCGGGAAGGCATTATTTGAAGGCACAATCAGCCTGAAGGATTTGGCAGCTGTGAGCCGTTTGTCTTAAAAGAACAAAGCAAAAAACTTTAAAACTATACTGATGCTTACCAAACGGATTATTCCATGCCTGGACATAAAGAACGGGCGCACTGTCAAAGGGGTTACCTTTGGCAATCTTCAGGATGCAGGAGACCCTGTGGAACTGGCTGCCAAATATTCAGAGGAGGGGGCCGATGAGCTTTGCTTGCTGGATATTACGGCCACGCTGGAGGGACGAACCACCTTTTTGCAGGTGGTCGAGGAAGTGGCAGCAGCCGTATCGATTCCATTTACTGTTGGCGGAGGCATATCGGATGAAAAACAGGTAGAGCTTTTGCTATCGAAAGGTGCGGATAAAGTTTCGGTGAACACTGCTGCTATCCGTGACCCCCAATTGATCACACGGCTTTCCAATGCTTTTGGAAATCAGTGTGTGGTGGTTGCCATAGATGCACGACATCAGGATGGTCAATGGCAGGTAGTAAGCCATGCGGGTACCAGGCCAACCGGAATTTTGGCGACTGAATGGGCCATAGAGGTTTGTGAAAGAGGCGCCGGTGAGATTCTGCTGACATCATTCACGGCAGATGGAACACGCCGCGGGTTCTCACTGGATATTACCCATAGTGTGTCCCATAGTGTAAATATCCCGGTGATTGCCTCCGGTGGTGCCGGAAAGCCGGAACACTTCCTGGATGTTTTTACGGTTGCCAAAGCTGATGCAGCGCTGGCGGCAGGCATCTTTCACTATGGCGTAATCAGCATCAGAGAGGTAAAAGCTTTCTTAAAGAAGAAAAACGTTTTCGTCAGATAACCGGTTTGCATGAACCACTCATCAACCAGCAAAATGAAAAAAAGAATATCATGGATACAGAAATTTTAGACTTCAACAAAAGTGGCGGCCTGATCCCTGCCATTGTTCAGGATGCCCGAACAAACCTTGTTCTCATGCAAGGATGGATGAACAGGGAAGCCCTGGTCAAAACAAAGGCTGAAGGCACCGTAACCTTTTATAGCCGTAGCAAAAAGCGGTTGTGGACAAAAGGGGAAACATCGGGAAACTTCATGCAGGTAAAAGAAATTCTTGCCGATTGTGACAGGGATTGCCTGCTGATAAAAGTTATCCCGTCAGGCCCGGTCTGTCACACCGGAGAGGCAACTTGTTTCGGTGAACCCAAAAAAGTGACGCAAGCGGAGAAACACGATACGGAGCAAGCCCGGCCGGGTGATGAACTGTTGTTTTTGGAGGAGCTTGAGCAACTGCTCAAAACCCGTAAAACTGCGGATCCCGAAAAAAGCTATACTTCGAAATTGTTGGGTTCGGGGCATAAAAGGATCGCTAAAAAACTCGGTGAGGAAGCCGTTGAGCTTGTGCTTGAAGCTGACAATAATGATGATCAACGCTTTATTGAAGAAGCAGCTGACCTCCTATACCACCTTGATGTACTGCTGATCTCGCGGGGTTTGGGTTTCAGAGATGTTGTCAGGGAGCTGAAGGCACGTCACAAATTCTGAAACATCGGTTAAAACAGTGTTGACATGACACTAATTCCAGTGACAGATCCGACCCGGGAAAAGACAACTGTTTACTGCAACTGTTTCAGCACATCCTCAACCGTTTCGACAGGAAGCTTGCAACGGCCCATGAGGCATGGGTAAATCAGGGTTTTTTCCTTCACAAACCTGTTTTCAAAAACGGGTAGTCCGGCTGCCTGTGACTCATTTTTTGCAGCGGCTATCAAGACATTTGGAAGATAATGACGGCCCATTTCTTTCGCGGCAGAGAAAGCTTGAGGACCGGTAATGACGATGGTATGGAAGGGCTGCGTATGATGCATCAACAAAATGCCCCAGTTGGAGAAGCTGCTGCTGTATTTGTCCAGCCGCTCTTTCATATCATTCAACATTTTTGAGCTCTGTTGTCCCCACTCCGGATTTTCATAATAATGAGCAAGATAAAATAAAACTCTGGCCATTACACTGTTGGATGAAGGGATCACATTGTCATAAAATTCATAATGAGGGGCAGCCAGTTTTTCAGAACGTTGCGATGAAAAATAAAAAAGGTTGGTGCCGTCTTCACGGAAATGGCGCATCACATATTCGGTTAGTTTTTTCGCTGCGTTTGCATAGGCAGCGTTTCCGGAAACCTGGTACAACCTGATCAGAGCACTGCCGAAAAGAGCATAATCTTCCAGAAATCCATCTATTGCGGGCCGCTTCCCACGAACCGTTCTATATAATTTGCCATCGGGTTCCATGGCATGCTGCAGCAAAAAGTCGGCAGCATTGGACGCTTTGTTCAGAAATGCCTCATCCTCAAAAGCGGCATACGCGTCAGCCAGGCCTTCAATCATCAGGGCATTCCAGGAAACGAGCACCTTGTCATCCAACCCGGGCTTTACCCTTTTGCTCCGAGCAATGAGCATTTTCTCTTTCACTTTGGATAACAACCCGCGAAATGCCCCGGCATCCAGGTCCATGCTTTGGGCAAACGCTTCATCAGACTTATCACGAAGAAGGATGTTATTGCCATTTTCCCACAGACCTTTATCCCCTATCCGGAAATAATCTTTTACCCATGGGGCATCGTCTCCCAGCAGGCTGTCCACTTCTGCCGCCTTCCATACATAGTATTTGCCTTCCTCCCCTTCGCTGTCGGCATCAAGTGCCGAAAAGAAAACACCATCCGGTGATGTCAGCTCCCGGTCAACAAAAGAAACTGTTTCATAAACCACATCTTTATACAAAGGCTTCCGGGTAAGTTTCCAGGCATTGGCATACAGGGACACGAGCTGCCCGTTGTCGTACAACATTTTTTCAAAATGTGGCACTTTCCAATGGATATCTGTAGAATAACGGGCAAAACCACCGCCTATTTGGTCATAAATACCGCCCATGGCCATTTTATGGAGGCTGATATTCACTTGGTCAAGACTTTTTTGATCACCATTTTGCCCGTAATAATGAAGCAAAAAGGCATGGTTATTTGGCAGCGGGAACTTGGGTGCACCTTTGGTGCCACCTTCCTGGTCATCCATATATTCCAGCAAGTTATTCATCATTTTCCGGACATCTTCTTTGTCAAAGGCAGGTTTATCGTTCCCTGCGGCAACAAAACTGCTTCCGGACACCCCTTTTGTGAGGTTATCAGCCTGTTTAAGCACATCATCATAGTTGTCGTTGTAAAGCTCGGTGATGCGTGCAAGGATGTTTTTCCACTGCTCTTTCGGAAAGTAGGTGCCGCCCCAGAAGGGTCGTCCGTCGGGAAGAGCGAAACAATTCAGCGGCCAGCCACCCTGTCCGGACACCAGTTGCACAGCATTCATATACAGATGGTCAATATCGGGACGTTCTTCACGGTCAACCTTGATGCAAACGAAAGAACTGTTCATCAGGTAAGCAACCTCATTATCTTCAAAGCTTTCCTTTTCCATTACATGGCACCAGTGGCAGGCGGAGTAGCCGATGCTCACCAGCAACGGTTTGTTTTCCCTTTTCGCTTTCTCCAGGGCTTCTTCCCCCCATGGATACCAGTCTACGGGATTATACAAATGCTGCAATAAGTAAGGGCTGGTTTGTTCTTTCAGATGGTTGGGCTTAGGCATTGTACCTGGTTTTGGGTTTTGTGAAATATGATGAAACGATTAACAGCAGCCGGTTGATTATAACCGGCTGCAACAGGCGTTTTTTTAAGGTGAATCAGATGCCACAATAGGTTTTACTTACCTCCCACAGCTTTTCTGCCACTTCCATGTCACCGGCATGTTTGGATGTACGTGCTATTTTCTTTTTTACGAAATATTCTCCGGTGATTTCTTTCACTTCTTGAGATGTGGCCAGGTATATGGTGGTTTGCGCCCCGTTTTGGGGGGTGATCATAAAAAGGCTGGCCAATTTTCTGAAAACTGCCGGCATTTTATCAAACAGGCGCGTGTTTACCACCCCCGGATGCAGACAGTTCACTGTAACACCCTTATCTTTAAGATCTGCGGCAAGTTTTCGAGTAAAGAGAATATTGCCAAGTTTACCCTGTGCATACGAACGCAAGAATGACCATCTTTTGGTTCCCTCAATGTCGTTGAATTTGATGGTCGTTTGCTTGTGGGCAGTACTGGAAACATTTACGATCCTGGATGGTGCAGCGGCCACAATCTCTTCCAGCAAGAGGTTTGTGAGGAGGAAGGGTGCAAGGTGATTGACTGCGAAGTTCATTTCGATGCCATCTTCTGACAGCATCCGTTTTTTTTCCCAAGTGCCGGCATTGTTAACCAACAGGTGAAGTTTGTCATACTTCTTCCTGAATGTTGAAGCAAATTCACGGATAGATTGAAATGATGCCAGGTTACAGTGTATCACTTCAACATTTTTATTGCCGGTTTTTTTAAGGATCTCTTGTTTCAAGGCTTCTCCTTTAGACATATCGCGCACAGGCAGCACAAGTGTCATTCCTTCTTTCGCCAGCGCAATGGCAGTTATCTCACCAATACCCGAAGTGGCTCCGGTAATCACTGCAGTTTTTTCTTTTCTTTCCATAATATATCTTCTACATTCAGAAACAAAACATTTACTTGCAATGCTTTGTTTAATTGAATAATTTATGATGCTTCATGGATCAGGGTTTCTGTGATGGCATGAAATCTTTTATGTTCATTTTTTTAATAATCTGATACGCGTAGCACACTTTTGTTAACCAACTGTTAGCCTGCATTATTCATGCTTTTAATTCAGGTCAGATGCGAGGCGTCGAAAGCCGCCG
>REEA01000016.1 GCA_007695305.1 Bacteroidia bacterium | reverse complement strand
GGGTATTGGAATCCGGCAGTTACGAGATACAGGTGGGCAACTCTTCAAGAGATATAAAACTTACAGGGCCTGTTGACTGGTGAGATATTTCAGCATGGCTTAAAACATGATGAGGTTGCCAACACATGTAAATGGAACGACAAAAATAATCATCCCGATTAAGCTGAACTTCTGTGTCTGATTCCCATCTAAACAAAAATTTCGATTAAATTTGAATTTTAAATTTTTTTAATTTTTTTTTAACGCATTTAAGTATATGTATAAATTTATCGTATGTTTGTTATGAAATAAGCAGCATATACATAAATGCGTCCGTATGAAACCCACCCAAAGTGACCGCATTGTGGCTGAAAACCTGGCACTGCTCTATGGTGAAGCCGCCCGACGATTTGGCAAAATGCCGGCTTTTGCAACTCGTGAATCCGCACTCCACTGGCATCCGGTATCCTACGAAGAACTTTACCGGCGGGGACTGAACCTCGCGACAGGACTGATAAACATGGGCGTGCAGGCGCGCGACCACGTGGGTCTGTTTGGCGATAACCGCTACGAATGGATGCTGGCCGATTACGGTGTTCAGCTCTGTGGAGCCGCTGACGTACCCCGCGGAAGGGATGTGTCGGATGCTGAATTGCATTACATCATCGATCATGCCGGCATAAAGGTTTCTTTCGTGGAAACCAAACAGCTGGCCACACGGCTGCTGAAGCTCAAACCCCAACTGCCCGGTTTGAAACATATCATCATGCTTGACCCAAACGCTGATGTCCCTGAAGGGGTGTTGACACTGGACTCTGTAAGGCAAACCGGTGCCCAACTCCGGGATAATGGTGACCGCGCAGCAGAAGAAAGGATCGCCGGTATAAAACCCGATGACCTCTTTACCCTGATATACACATCGGGCACCACCGGTACACCCAAAGGGGTGATGCTGAGTCACGACAACATGATGTCGCAGATCCGGAACCTGCCCGGCCAATATGGCTGCAGCGACCGCATTTTGTCGGTGTTGCCGATCTGGCATGTGTTTGAAAGGGTCATTGAGATGTACACCATCAGTTTCGGTGGTTGCACCTACTACTCAAGCATCCTTGCCCTCGGCGAAGATATGCAAAACGTGGAACCCACCTTCATGGCATCGGCGCCCCGCCTATGGGAAAAGATACACGAAAAAATCCTGCTGGGCGTCAAAAAGTCCCACCCGGTGAGACAACTGCTATTCCATATAGCCTACTTCCTTTCAAAACAATACAAAAACTCGGAATATTTCATCACCAACAGAAATCTAAAACTAAAACCACAGCCCACATGGCAACGTATATTGCTGATGCCCTTACACGTGTTGCGATGGGTGGTGGTTCTTCCCTGGTACGGCTTTTTCAATGCCGCTGTGCTTGAGCGCATCAGGCTGGGAGCAGGTGGCTGCCTGGCAGCTACCATATCGGGTGGGGGAGCCCTTCCCATACATATCGACAAGTTCTTCAACTACGTGGGCATACCTGTGCTTGAAGGTTACGGACTCACAGAAACAAGTCCGGTCGTTTCTGTCCGTCCGAAGATAAACCTTATTGTCGGTACCGTTGGACCACCAATCAAGGAAACCGAAGTGCGTATCGTCTGCTCCGACACGGGCAAAACGCTCTTTCCCGATCCGGGATGTGCTGCAGGCGGCCGCGGAAAGCGTGGTGAAATACTGGTGTGCGGACCCCAGGTGATGAAGGGATATTTCCGGGAAGATACACTGACAGGTGCCACCATCCGGAACGGATGGCTGCACACCGGAGATATTGGCATGATGACCCATAACGACTGCCTGAAAATACTGGGACGCTCAAAAGCTACCATCGTCCTCTCCAGCGGCGAAAATGTGGAACCGGAACCCCTTGAAATGCAACTGCAGAGAAGCCGCTTCATTGACCAGTGTGTAGTTGTGGGACAAGACCGGAAGTTCCTCGGACTCCTCGTGGTTCCCAATGTGACTGAGTTCGGAAAAGCTGGATTAAACACCGTATCCATGTCTGAGCTGGCTGTGCTGCCCGAAGCCAGGGAACTCATTAAAAAGGAGATCAGAAGGCTGATATCCCTCACCGGAGGCTACAAAAGATATGAACAAATAGGCGAATTCAGCATCCTGCCCGAAAGATTTGAGATCGGGAAAGAACTCACCAACCTTTTTAAAATCAAACGGCATGTGGTTTCTGAGAAATATAAGGATGTCATAGAAGCGCTTTTTACAAAAACTTCCAAAAAATAAGCAGTCATGGAACTACCTGACCAACTATTATATACGCACGACCAGGCACTGCTGGGATTGATGATCGCCATAATAATGCTGGGTATGGGTGCGAGTCTTACGATAAATGATTTCAGGGCGGTGGCGAGAAACCCAAAAGGTGTACTGACCGGGTTTCTGTCGCAATTCGGCCTGATGCCTTTGATTGCACTTGGCATGTCGATTGTGCTGAAGCTGCACCCGGCATTTGCCATATCACTGATCCTCATCGGATGTTTACCGGGAGGTACCACCTCAAATATGTTTACCTACTTTTCCAGGGGCTCCGTAGCACTGAGCATTTCCATGACGACGGCTTCCACGCTCCTGGCCCTCATCATGATGCCGATTATCATCAACCTTTATACCGTTGGGTTTACCGCGCAACTCAGTGCCGACCTGCGTGTGGGAGGTGTAGAAACAGAATTTGTTATCCCAACCGAAAGTATCATCAGCTCCCTGGTGCTTGTTCTCTTACCCGTGGTCCTGGGTATGATCCTCAGAAGGAAATCACCCGGATGGGCCAAAACCGCTGAAGACACCGCAGGCTTCCTGGCGGTTGTTGTGATACTGTATCTTATCGTTACAGCATTTTTGAGACATGGCGATCTCTTCATCAAAACACCCAAAGAGATCTACATCGCTTCCGTGGGACTCGGACTGGCAGGCTTCTTTTTCGGATACTGGTTTTCGCGGCTGATCGGTATGAAGCCCATATTCCAACGGGCCATCTCCCTGGAAACAGGCATCCAAAATACCCCTGTGGCCTTTGCCATTATCCTGCTGAGCTTCAATGAGCCCGTTCAGAGCCAGATGCTTTGGCTGGCTATCCTTTATGCTACCTTTATTGTGATGACCTCGTCCGTCATTACCCTGTACTTTCGCAGAAAGGGCAGGTTCGACTGGGATGTGTTCAAAAATGTCCAGATCCACAACCGCCTTTTTGGAAATGACTATGTGACGCATTACCCGGATGGTTATTTGCCAAAACGCCTGGTAAATGACCCCAGCCAGGGAACACAACCTGCTCAAAAACGAAACAAAGCATCATGATTCATCTTTATAACATGGAAAAAATGGAAAATTCAATAAAAACCAGCAAATCTATGACTGCCATTGTACTTGCCACTTTCATGTTTCTGTCGCTGCTATCCTTTGGAAATACAGAACAGTCGCAGGATGAAAATGTCAAAACAGGCTGGAGGCTCGGCGGGCTCTTACCCACCATCACCTTCGACAGCGATTTGGGTTTACAATACGGTGCTCTTGTAAATTTTTTTGATTATGGAGATGGGGCCAGGTTTCCCCGTTACGATCATTCGCTGTATTTTGAAGTTTCCAGATTTACAGGGGGCAGTGGCGTAAACAGGTTTTTTTATGATTCAGACCGGCTCATCAATGGCATTCGTACAACATTTGATGTGACCTATATGACTGACCCCCTGCTGGACTTCTTCGGGTTTAACGGTTACCGGTCAGTGTACAACAGGGCTTTTATTGATCCCGACAGCGAAGATTACATTTCCAGGGCCTTTTATGCCTTTGACAGGAAAAAATTCAGAGCCAAACTGGACCTCCAGGGAAAAATCGGTGATGGTAACTTTGGCTGGCTTTCCGGCTTTGACACCTACCATGTCAGCGTTGGCTCCGTCGATATCGATAGGTTAAACAAGGGCAAAACCGAAGACCTGC
>REEA01000143.1 GCA_007695305.1 Bacteroidia bacterium | reverse complement strand
GTACTTTTGCACCGGAGAGATGGCAGAGTGGTCGATTGCGGCGGTCTTGAAAACCGTTGAGGTGTAACAGCCTCCGGGGGTTCGAATCCCTCTCTCTCCGCAATCCTTTAATACACGCCCTCACAGCCACGCAGTGGCTGTTTTTTTTGTTATAACCTCCGGGTTTTGGATGGAAGTGTGTCAAATGTATTAGTTGGCAATTATGTTGGTTGAGGGAGAGGGGGTGAAAGTAAAAAGTATGTAGTAGGCAGTAGTTAATAGGATTTGCAAATTGCGGGCTTTGTGTGAAACATTTTCCTCGCAAAGGCCGCAAAAGTTAATCACGCAAAATGCGCAAAGAAAAGCTATATTATACATATGACCTTCGACATTTTGACATTTTGACATTAACAACCGTTTTCTTTCAAAAACAAAAAACAAACATGAAACATTCTGTGAACACGCAATGGAAACACGATATGGTATTTGAGGCCGATGTTAATGGCCACAAACTCACGATGGATGCACCTGAACAGTCGGGTGGCAAGAATACCGGTCCGCGGCCAAAACCTTTAATGCTGGCGGCCCTTGCCGGTTGTACGGGAATGGATGTGGTTGGAATCCTGAAAAAGATGCGTGTGGACTTTGACAATTTAGATATTGATATTGAAGCCGATACGGCGGAAGATTTCCCGAAGCATTATATCAAAATGAAAGTGATTTACCGGTTCAAAGGCAAAGACTTATCAATGGAAAAGCTGCAAAAGGCCGTTGATCTCTCGCGGGAAAAATACTGCGGGGTGTCTTATATTTACAAGCAGGCGATGGAGATGGAATATGAGGTGCACATAGAAGAATGATCGTTTCATACCTGTTTTACCTGCCCGGAATATTTGGTTAGATGACTTGCATTTTCTGAAAACCTATTTCCTGAAACCCTTGTGGGTTAATAAAAAAAGGGGCTGCCTGATTCGGATCAGGCAGCCCCTTTTTTTCATCAGAGTTCAAGAATTAGAATGCGTAGCGGACTCCGATCTGAGCTCTCCAGGTCTGGTTAAGATTTACCAGTCTTCTGTATGAGCTTTCCCTGAATGCCTGCTCCATTTCGGGGCCGGTTCCGGGAAGTGAGCTCAGGCCTGAAGGTACGTTAATGCTGTATTCAGGCTGGTTGGTTTCGGCATTTCTTCCTCTGTACACAAGAGGTGCTGATTGCCATACCGTGCTACCGACACCCCATTCGCTATTGATCATGTTGCCAACATTCAAAATATCGAATGTGACCTGAATTCTGTGTCTGTCGGGCAGGTTTGTCAGGTTGATATCCTGTGTATAGCGGAAGTCGAAACGGTGTACCCATGGAAGGAGTGCGCCGTTACGTTCAGCAATAGTACCGCGGTTGCTGCTCAGATAGTCATCCTGCTCAATAAAAGCGTTGAGGATATTCCACTGTGCTGCTGCATCCAGTTCTTCGCCACCTACGGTGGTTGGGATCAGGTTGATTTCGCTGGCATCATTGGGAATATAGATCAGGCGGCCTGCCCTGTCACCGAAGTTACCTGCGTAAACGTAGCTAAACCTTCCGCCTTCTCCTCCTGTATAAAAGAGTGAGAATGAAGAGGTGTTTCTGGTATCCAGGGCGCGTGTATCAAAGCTTACAAAAGCTACGATTCGGTTGGGCTGATCAAAGCGGCTGTAACCCATTTCAGGGTTGTTCCTGTCTTCCCTGACCACATTTGGCCAAAGTGAAGCAGCCTGTGAGCCACCGATCAGACCATAATCGCGGCTTACACCACGGGTATAGGCAACACTGGCATAGATACCATAGTCAAACTCTTTTTGCAACTGTGCGGTAACCGACCAGTAGTGACCCTGGTTGGTGTTGGTGAGCATCATAATCTCATTGGGTGTGACACCTGGAACTACTTCGCCATTAACAACATACTCACTGATTTCAGTATAGTTGTCGAAGTAAGGTCTCTCATCAACACCACTAAAGAAACCGGTAGGTGCGGCAAGGTTAATATTTTGCGCCAGCGGGCTGTTAAAGTCGCTTGAATAGATACCTTCCAGGCTTGCGATGATATCAAACGGCAGACGGTAGTCAGCAGCAATATTGGTACGCCATACCTGCGGGAAGCGGAAGTCGGGATCGGTTATGTTGATGTCTCTTGAAACCTGTGCTTCCAGATCGTCGCCACTGGGTTTGTGTACAGTGGGGTCATCTTCAAAAGCAAATCCACCGATTGCATTGGGGTTTTCAACCCATTCACCACCATCGAGCCTCCATCTGTCCCAACCAAGGAAACCACGGGTAACACCGTTTGCAGAGATCTGGTTGGATATCCAGACAAAAGGAATACGGCCTGAGAAGAAACCTGTACCACCGCGCAGGCGCAGGGTGTTATCGCCAAATACGTCATAGTTGAATGACAGACGTGGTGAGAAGAGTGGCTTCACACCGGGCATCTGGCTCACGTCGGGAGAAATTTTTCTATCAGGATTTGACGGGTCTGTGAATCGGTTTTGCGGGTTTGCAAATATTTGATCCAGGCGTGGGTTGTTGGGGGGGTCCATCGGGAAGAACGGAAAATCAACGCGCAAACCGGCAGTAACAACCAGATCGGGATTTACCTGGAACTTATCCTGGAAGTAGATACCGAACTGTCCGAAAGCTGTTTCATCCATTGGGAGGTCTTCCGGTCCCGCATAAGAATAACTGGTAGCAAAACCGTCTGGAGCGGTTCCAGGAAGCCTGTTGATCACATGATCAACAAAGTTTTGATACGAGTTATACCTGTAGAATGTATGCGCATTTGGGTTGAATGCATTTTCAAAAGTCATGTATTCAAAGTTAAAACCGGCTGTGAGCGTATGCCTTCCCATAAACATAGAGAAGTTGTTGGTGATGTTGAATACCTGGTTTTGCAGCAGGTTACCAACTGTGAACAATTCATTTCCAAGTGCGAAGTAGTACAATGGTGTGCCAAGTGGCAATGGATTTCCTTCATCGTCAACATCGCCGGGCTTCGGGCCGTCCCACTCCAGTACTTCAACAAAGGGGAAGGTTTGACCACCCGGAACACTACGCTTGGGATCTTCAATAAAGGTATAACCAATGTTAAGGTTGTTGGCAAATCGTGCACCTAACACAGAGTTTAATTCGGCTACGAACGAGTTTACGTTGTTATCAACAGAATAGTTTGCATTTCTGAATGTTAGTGCATCCATGCCAAACCTGTTGGTGTTGGTGTAACGTGTAAGGTTTCTGACACTGTTTCCGTTGATGGTAATATCGCGGAAAGCGGAATAGCGGTTGTAGCGGATAGAAGCCCTGTGGTTAGGGTTGATGTTATAATCAATCCTGAAGTTCAGCCTGAGTGCTTCGTTAGCGAAAGGATAGTTTTCGTATGGTCCTGTTTCGTAACCATAGATACTCATCATTTGTTCTCTGACAAAATCCATGTGATCTGCCGAAACCCTAGTTACATTTGGCCCTGAGAGTCCCGGGCGCGCAGCCAGGCGGTTGTCGCCGGGTACTGATGACTCTTCCTGCTCAACACTTACAAAGAAGAAAAGACGATCCCTGATGATTGGACCACCTGCGCTCACACCGTAAATGTTTGTGAGTGCTTCATCAACGTTAAAGCTGTCATCCCCTATCTTTCGGCCGATCATATACTCATTACGGAAATAAGTATATACCGCACCCCGGTATTCGTTGGTTCCACTGCGCGTGATCGCGTTTACGCTGGCACCTGTAAAACCACCCTGGCGAACATCAAAGGGAGCAATGTTGATCTGGATCTCTTCAATGGCTTCCATGCTGATGGGGTTTGTTCCGGCAAACTGTCCTGACCCCAGGCCGAAGTTGTTGTTATAAACGTTTCCGTCAACGGTATAGTTGTTGAAACGGTTGTCTCGCCCGGCGAAGCTGGAACCATTACTGAGCGGACTCATCCTGGTGTAATCCGAGATGGTTCGAGAGATGGTGGGCATCTGGCGGATGTTGTCAGACGACAGGTTGGTTGCAGCACCGGTTCTGTCGGCATTCATCACGGGGTCGAGGCGTCCGATCACCACCACTTCATCAAGCACCATGCCTGTTTCGGGCAGCATGAAGATCAGTGTTCTGCTTTCACCAAGCGCAAGACGAAGGTCAACGATCCGGTCAGACTCATAACCAACGTGGGATACCGTGACTGTGTATGGCCCCCCGGTCCGGACGTTGGGAAGGTTAAAACGCCCATCATCACGGGTTACGGTACCGTAGCGTGTGCCCGATGGCTCATGAACAGCCACCACGTTAGCGTTGGGCAAAGGCACATTTGCATAGGTAAACACCGTACCCTCAATGGCAGAGGTAGTAACCCCCTGTGCAAAAACTGCATTTGATCCAATGAGAAGGACAAATGCAGCCAGCAAACTCATCAATAGTGTACTAAAATTTCTCATTTTTGTTTTTGTTTGGTTAATGATACATGAATTAAATGGGTATTTAGAAAAAGTGAGTTTCAACAGACCCTCAATACGAATGACAAAATTACTAACCATTTGAATTGACTGCCGTTGTTGCGGATTAAAAATATGTTATCCAATTATGAAAGAATTGTTAAACGTTGAACGGTTAATTTGGAGGATAAAAATAATTATTTTGGTCACATGATATTATATATTTTCCCAAAAAGTTATTAAAACTAATTAACAATATACTCTGACTATATATGTAGATGGATTTACTGAAACCCCGGCACTGACGAAAACATTGATTAACGATTATTCCCGGCTAACTTTATAATACCCGAAAAAATATCAAAACCTTGTGAAAAAGGTGTAGGTAAGTCCGAAGCTCCAGACGGTATTGAACTGGTGTCGTTTCCGGTAACACTCGAAAGAGTTGGCACACACAATTTCACTGCGTGAGAAACGGGTACGAATGGGGGTAATCCCCTGTGAAAAACGTATGTGGAATTGCATGGCATCAGTGATGGGTAAGTAGAGGCCGGCCAAAACATTAAGCTCGGCAGCACTGAATGGACGCTCATTTGCCATGATATCCGTTACATCCATTCCTTCATTTTCCTCAAAATGACCCACTACTTTGGAGCCGGAAAAACCAAATTCACCACTCATGGCTTCCACGTAAGGCAACCTGGTGAGTGGCGAAAAATCAAACTGAATAAGTACAGGTATCTCAACATAGTGCAGATAAAATTTGTAATCGCGGTAACCTGTCGGATCTGGTTCAATCGGGTCATCCTTCAGAAAATATAAGCCCGACAAAAGATTGTTATTCTGATTACCATGTTCCTCATCCCAGGGATCATAAAAGGCACGGCTTCCTTTCTGAATATACATAAGCTCAAGTTGCAGGCGGGCAAAGGGGTGCACATCCATATTGGTATAGACAGCAGCAAACCATCCCAGCTTGTCGGGGCCGCCGGCATCATCGCCCGACACCTCACTGGCGGTTAATCCTGCTTTCAAACCTCCTCGAAACATCTGAGCGTGTGCGTTGCCTGTTACAAAAAACACCAGGCAGATCACGAATAAAAACCATAACTGTTTCATCACAGATCAAAAATAATCAATAAAATAATATACAAACAAATCACTACAAGTTTTCAGCCAAGCATTTGTGCTATATTTGCAATAATATAATGCTGATAAAAGGTAAACCCAGTGTCATAAGGATTTGTTTTTTTGGCACGCAAACAATTGCCATGATTAAATCAATGACGGGATTCGGAAAGTCCCAATGCCAGTTCGAAAACAAAGTACTGAACATTGAAGTAAAAAGCCTCAATGGAAAAACCCTGGATATCAACTTAAAAATTCCCGGTATTTACAGGAGTAAAGAACATGATATCCGTTCGCTGATGGCGCGTCATCTGCTGAGGGGTAAAACAGAATTGATTATCCAGGTGGAAGGTCAAAACCACCCGGCTAATTATTCACTGAATAAAGTATTAATGGAAAAATATTATGCAGAGATCCGCGCATTTGCCAAACAAATGGGGCATGATTCCGATGAAGAGCTGATCCCTGCCATTTTGAGACTACCGGATGTTGTTCAGCAGGAAGCACAACACTTGACGGAAGAAGAGTGGCAGGTTTTGGTCGCAGGCATCAGTGAAGCTCTTGAAGAATGCGACAATTTCCGTGTAACCGAAGGTCTGCACCTTGCAGATGATATCAGGCTGAGAATTGAAGCCATCGGTGCCTTGATGGAAAAAATCAATCCCCTTGAAGAGGAAAGGCACAGGAGCCTTCGCCAACGGTTTGTCAGACAATTAGAAACCCTCAATGATATTGCTTCACCTGATCCCAATCGCTTTGAGCAGGAATTGCTGTATTATATCGAAAAACTTGACATTACCGAGGAGTTGGTACGTTTGCAAAAGCACCTGGCATATTTTACCCAGACCATTGACGAACCGGGATCGGCAGGAAAAAAACTTGGGTTCATTTCCCAGGAAATCGGCCGCGAAATCAACACCATCGGGAGCAAAGCCAATGATGCTGCCATACAAAGAATTGTGGTTGAAATGAAAGACGAGTTGGAAAAAATCAAAGAACAATTGATGAATATTTTATAATATGGAGGACGGCAAACTGTTGATATTTTCTGCACCTTCGGGGGCTGGAAAAACAAGCATTGTAAAAGGTGTACTCAAGCGAACACCCATGCTGGTCTTCTCTGTTTCAGCATGCAGCAGGCCCATGCGTCCGGGTGAAGTTGACGGAATAGATTATTATTTTTTGTCACCTGATGATTTTCGCCGGAAAATCAATGATGGAGCTTTCCTGGAGTGGGAAGAGGTATATCCGGGCAGCTATTACGGCACACTTTACAGCGAATTGGAGCGCATTTGGGGGATGAACAAACACGTGGTGTTTGACGTGGATGTGGCGGGTGCCCTCAACATCAAAAAAAAATTCAATGAACGGGCATTGGCAATTTTTATTAAACCGCCGTCACTCGAAGTTCTTGAAGAACGCCTGGTGAACAGGAACACCGAAACAGAGGAAAGCTTGCAAAAACGACTGGGTAAAGCCGAACATGAATTGTCTTTTGCCGGCCAATTTGACCGGATTGTGGTAAATGACAAATTGGATGAAGCCATCGCGGAAGCAACGGAACTGGTTCACCGTTTTATCGGACTGAAACACGAGTCTTAATTGTCCGGCGCGGTTATTCCGGCAATCATCACTTTTCTGCACCGGCCCAGGTTCTTGCACAGAAGGCATCTTCACCCTATGACTTATAAAAACATCCTAATGCAATCATAATCATGAAAAAACCGGTACATACAGGCTTGCTTTCCGGCTCATTTAACCCGGTACATATTGGTCACCTGATCATCGCGAATTATTTTACAGAGCATGTAAATATGGATGAGGTTTGGTTTGTGTTGTCTCCACAGAATCCTTTGAAAGGTTCTGACGAGTTGTTGGGTGAGCAGGAGCGCATGGATTTGCTGGAACTGGCTGTGGCAGAAAATCCAAAATTCCGGATTTGTGATATTGAGCTGGGCATGCCAAAACCTTCATACACAATCGACACCATCAAACAATTAAAGACAGCATACCCTGATCGGCATTTTACCCTTTTGATCGGCTCAGATAACCTTGAGGTTTTTGACAAGTGGAAAGACCACAAGGAAATTCTGGAAAGTATTGAAATCAATGTTTATCCAAGGTCGCCCGGGTTCGACCATTTACTGCTGCAGCATCACAACGTGCGCCCCGTGCATGCACCCTTACTTGAAGTTTCCTCAACAGCAATCCGGAGGGATATTTCGGCCGGAAAATCCCCCAGGTATCTGGTTCCCGAAAAGGTTTTTGAAAAAATCATGGAGCAATCCTATTATCGCAGGCCTTAGCAAAATATCAGGGCGCTCGATTTGTGACCCGGACCACACATGGGCGTTACCGGGCATCAAAGACGACCTTTCACGCGGTGGCTGTTAATCCGAAATGGCAAACGCTTCACGGAAATCGTTCACGCAGTCCAGTTTTTCCCATGCAAAGAATTCCACTTGCTTGAAGATTTTTTCTGACCCGTTGATCGTTTTCCGATAGGTGTCTTTGTCAGTATAGTGAACTTCCACTTCTGCTTTAACGGGTGATCTGCCAAAGTGGCCATAAGTACTGGTTCTCAAATATATTGGATTCTTTAACCCAAATTTTTTGATGATGGCAAAGGGTCTGAGATCGCAAATTTGTTTAATTTTCTCAGCAATTTCTCCATCGCTGGAGGGCACTTTTGAGGTACCGTAGGTATTTACGTAAACGCCTACAGGTTCTGCTACACCGATGGCATACGCCAACTGCACCAATATTTCGTCGGCGACGCCGGCAGCCACCATATTTTTGGCAATATAACGGGCAGCATAAGCTGCGGAACGGTCCACTTTGCTGGCGTCTTTGCCGGAGAATGCCCCTCCGCCATGTGCTCCCTTACCTCCGTAGGTATCCACGATGATTTTCCGACCTGTTAATCCGGTATCACCATGGGGTCCGCCGATCACAAATTTGCCTGTGGGGTTAACCAACAGCCTGTAGCCATTGGCAAACAAAGCACCAAGCCGCCCGGGCAGGCAACGTATTACCCTGGGAATCAAAATCTCTCTGATATCTTTCGTGATCTGCGCCTGCATGGCATTTTCCGCTTTTATTCGAGCTTCGTCCGTTTTGTCATCAGGCATAATAAACTCATCATGCTGGGTGCTGAGCACAATGGTATCGATGCGGACAGGCTGGTTGTTGTTGTCATAGGCGATGGTTACCTGTGCCTTAGAGTCAGGTCTGAGATAGCGCATCTGGACAGCTTCTTTCCGAATACCGGCCAGCTCCTGAAGCAAGATGTGCGAAAGGTCGATGGGCAAAGGCATGTATTCATCCGTTTCCCGGGAAGCATATCCAAACATCATCCCCTGGTCGCCTGCTCCCTGGTCTTCCTCGACTCCGCGAACAACCCCCTGGTAGATGTCCGATGATTGCTCATGTATGGCTGATATCACACCGCATGAGTCGGCTTCAAATTTATAAGCAGATTTTGTATATCCGATATCGGCCAGTACGCTTCGCACTGTTTGCTGAATATCCACCCAGCATTTTGTCCTGACTTCGCCGCTAACGACTACTAATCCTGTAGTAACCATGGTTTCGCATGCGACTTTTGCGTCGGGGTCCTGACGCAGAAACTCGTCCAGCAGAGCATCTGATATCTGGTCTGCAATTTTATCCGGATGTCCTTCCGACACAGATTCGGAAGTAAATAGGTAGCTCATAAATCCTGTTTTAAACAAATTCTGGTTTTAAAAAAAGATTTGCAAAGGTAGCTAAATTTCAGAAAAAGGGCTTATTGATAAGATACGGGCGTTCAGCTGGTCATTTGACGGAAAATTTCTTCCAGCTTCTCTTCCTGTTGAGCCAGGCTTAGGATGACCATTCCGTTGGAAACGGCAAATCGGAAAATTTCCGGCCGAAGGTCGGTGTTTGTCTCGGCATATACCCGGTAAAGGCAGCCTTGTTCATTCACCACGTCAATCACACCCCGGATGCTTTTCAGTTTCAGGATGTCGGCCGGTCTGTCAAACTCAACACGGACAATATGCCTTGCTTTGTTCAGAAGACGGATTTCACCGGTTGGGGCATCGGCCATGATCTTTCCCCGGCTGATAATCATTACCCTGTTGCAAACCGCTTCAACTTCCTGCATGATATGGGTGGAAAGGATGACCGTTTTTTTCTTACCTATTTCCCTGATAAGCTGCCTGATCTCCATCAGCTGATTGGGATCCAGACCTGAAGTGGGTTCATCCAGAATCAGCACTTCCGGATCATGGATCAATGCTTGGGCCAGTCCGACACGTTGCCGGTAACCTTTCGAAAGCTTACCGATTGTTTTCCGGTATTCACCGGTAAGGCCGGTGAGCTCAATCATTTCTTCCACACGACTCCTGGTTTGTCTGCCCAATTTATATACCCCTGCAGCAAACTGAAGGTATTCTTTTACATACATGTCAGTGTACAGGGGATTGTTTTCCGGCAGGTATCCGACCCGCTTTTTTACTTGAAGGGGATGAGTGGAAGTATGATAGCCACAGACGGTAACCGTACCACCGGATGGCGGCAAAAAGCAGGCAATGATTTTCATCATGGTGGATTTACCGGCCCCGTTGGGGCCCAGCAAAGCAACCACTTCTCCGTCGCTGATGTTAAATGATACATCATCAAGGGCCTTTTGCTCCCCATATACTTTGGTGATATTTGCAGCGGTGACTGACATTTTTCCGGCTTGTTTTGGCGAAATTAGTAATTTTATCGCAGCATAGTGCATATTTTCCGGCCCTGACTGGCTGAACCATTCATAAACCGGCAATTACAACCTTACTGCAGCAGGTGTAGCCGGGTTATTGCAATGCATTATTTGAGGATGTGCGTAAAAAAGCTTAACAAGAGATCAACATGGGGGAAATGAGAGAAGGAATTGTGGTAAAATCAACCGGCAGCTGGTATCGTGTGCGTGAAAGCAAGGGGCAAATCTTTGATTGCAGGTTGCGTGGACGTCTGAAGATGTCCGGCTGGAAGGCCACCAATCCCATTGCCGTTGGAGACAAGGTTTTTTTCACGGTTGACAGCGACAATATTGGTTTTATCCATGACATTGCCGACCGGAAAAATTACATTATCCGCAAGGCCACCAAGGCATCGAAACAAACCCATGTGATCGCATCCAACATTGATCAGGCAATCATTATTGCCACACTGGCTTACCCCAGGACATCAACCGGTTTCCTTGACCGGTTTCTTGTAACCTGTGAAGCATATAGCATTCCGGCCAGCATTGTTTTCAACAAATACGATTTGATTTTGACACCTGCAGAGACAGAACTACTGGATGAGTTATCAGGCATGTATCAGAAAACAGGCTATCCCTGCATGTCTGTTTCGGCAACAGAGAATATCAACCTGGACGCTTTCGCTAATTTGCTGAAAGACAAAGTTTCTTTGCTTGCAGGTCACTCCGGTGTGGGGAAATCTGCATTGATCAACGCAATACAACCCGGACTCGACCTGAAAGTGCAATCTGTTTCGAAAGCCCACAAAAAAGGCAGACACACCACTACTTTCGCGGAAATGTTCAATCTGACAATTGGTGGTTATATTATTGACACACCTGGAATAAAAGAGTTTGGACTGGTTGACTTTGAAGCGTGGGAACTTTGTCATTATTTTCCTGAGATGCGAAAATATTTTAACCAGTGTCATTATGATAATTGTACACATTATAATGAGCCCGGTTGCCGCGTGAAAGAGGAAACAGCTAAAGGGAACATCCATATCAGGCGTTATGAAAACTATCTGGGTATATTGCTTGGTGAAGACACCCGGAGATAATTATCTGATGCAAAGGTTTTTGTTTAAATTAAACTTGATTGGCATTATGCGTGTTGTGATTCAGAAAGTTGAAAAAGCCGGTGTGGAAATCGAAGGCCGGAATGTTGCTTCCATTGGCAAGGGATTATTGGTTTTTTTGGGTGTTGAAGATGCTGACAGTGTGGAGGATATTGAGTGGCTATCAGGCAAGATATCCAGGTTACGGGTTTTTGATGACCCTGAGGGGGTGATGAATCTTTCAGTACAGGACGTGCAGGGGGAAATTTTGGTAATCAGTCAGTTTACCTTACATGCAAGTACAAAAAAGGGCAATCGGCCGTCATACATTCGGGCATCCAAACCTGATCATGCCATTCCCATGTACGAAGCTTTTGTTGAACAGCTTGCAAAGGAGAGCAAATGCCGTGTTTGTTCAGGTGAATTTGGCGCGTACATGAAAGTTTCGTTGATAAACGACGGACCGGTTACCATTCAGATTGACAGCCAACGGAAGGAATGATTACCGGTGCGGTGGTCAATAATCATGATGGTTTAGTATGCCCATTTCAGCCAGATAGCTCCCCAGGTGAAGCCACCGCCGAAAGCCGTAAGAATCAGGTTGTCTCCTTTTTTCAGTTGTTTCTCATAATCCCACAGACAAAGCGGTATGGTGGCATTTGTGGTATTGCCATATTTTTGAATATTGACCATCACCTTTTCAAGCGGCAGCCCGATACGCCGGCCGGTAGCTTCAATAATGCGCATATTGGCCTGATGAGGTACAAGCCACGCTACATCGTCATTTTGCAGCTGGTTTGCTGCCATCACATCCAGCGAAACGTCTGCCATCCGGGTTACTGCAAACTTAAACACGCTCTGTCCTTCCTGGTATATATAATGCTCTTTTGCATCAATATTTTCGTGACTTGGCGGATTGAGTGATCCTCCGGCTTTCATATGCAAGTAACCGTGTCCTGAACCATCCGTACCAAACTTATGATCCATCAAGCCGAATGATTCTTCTGTGGGTTCAAGCAGGACGGCACACGCAGCATCACCAAATAATACACAATTTTTCCTGTCAGTGTAATCGACAATCGAAGACATCATGTCGGCACCAACCACGATTACTTTTTTGTATTTGCCCGATTCCACAAAACCGGCAGCAGTAACGAGAGCATACACAAACCCTGAACATGCGGCATTCATATCATAACTGAAGGCATTTCGGATATTGGCTTTATGACTGATGAGGTTTGCTGCGGCGGGAAATCTCATATCAGGGGTTACTGTACAACAGAGCACCATATCCACTTCATCGGGAGAGATTCCCCTTTTTTCGAGGAGCCCTTTAACAGCTTCAGCACCCATGTCAGATGTGGCCAACCCCTTTCCTTTCAGTATCCTTCTTTCCTTAATACCGGTGCGGGTAGTTATCCATTCATCAGTAGTGTCTACTATCTTTTCCAGCTCCTGATTGGTAAGTATATAATCTGGCAGATGTCCGTGAACAGCGGTTATAGCGGCTTTTAATCTTGTCATGGAAATTAATTTTTAGAACACAAACACTATTCTTCATCGGGGAAGAACTGACCCTTTGTATACTGGTCCATTGCCATGCGGATATGTTCGGCGATACCCGCTTCATGGACACTCTTGGAGTGAAGTATCATATTTTTTATGGCCTGGTCGTTGGATATTCCGTGTCCGATCAACACGGTGGCATTGATTCCCAGTATGGGAGTACCACCATATTTCTCATAATTGAAACGGGCGAAGAAATCGTCGGCAAGCCCCCTTTTGACGATCAGATAAAACATGGCCTCCATACATTTAAGTACGACATTGCCGGTAAATCCGTCGCAAACAACCACATCCACCTTTTCGCTGAAAAGGTCACGGCCTTCAACGTTTCCTATAAAGTGATAATCGATGTTATCCTTCATCAAACGATGGGCTGACTGACAAAGCAGGTTTCCCTTATCCTCTTCTTCTCCGATATTGAGCAGGCCGACTTTGGGTTCTTCAATGCCATAAACCCTGTTGGCATATATGGACCCCAGCAAGCCAAATTGATATAAAACATCCGGTTTGGTGTCGGGATTTGTTCCCACATCGATGAGTACCCCCACACCTCCATTTACTTTGGGAATAATGGACGTTGTCGCCGGCCGTATAATGCCCTGAACCGAATCAACGCTATAGATGGAGCCTACCAGCATCGCCCCGCTGTTGCCGGCACTGGAAAAAGCATCTATTTCTTTTGCCTTTAACATTCTAAATCCCAACGCGATGCTTGAAGCAGGCTTTTTTGCAAAAGCTTTTGTGGGCGACTCTCCCATTTCAATGACATCCGGTGCATGAACGATATCAAAGAGACCGGAGTCTGCATCATGTTTCGATAGTTGGTCAAGAATGCTTTGCTTATTTCCGATGAGCACGATACGATCGTGATCCGGCAATTCTTTACGGGCAAGAACCGCACCAGCGATGGTTGCTTCAGGTGCATAATCACCACCCATTACGTCAAAGCCAATATTCATTACAGTTGTTTTGGTAAGAAAATAAGGGTTTGTGCAAAATCTTATTCGGCAACAGATTTTTCCACAGCCATTTTTCCCCTGTAAAAACCACACTCAGGGCATACCCTGTGCATCAACCTTGCTGAACCACAATTTGAACAGGTGGTGAGCGTTGGTTCGACAGCTTTGTAATGGGTACGTCTTTTATCCCTGCGCGTTTTTGATATTCTACTCTTTGGATGTGCCATAAAAGTCAGGTATTTAATGTGAATTAATTTTCTTTATCGAAACGGATACCTTTCAGGATATTGAAAGGAGAGTCTTCCGGGGGCTCAGTCCCCTTTGTTTTCATGTTTTCAGGTTGATGTTCTGTTAAGCGATTCAACATTTCTTTGTCGCAGCCGGTTTCGCTTATCTCCGGATGAACCCTTCGCAACGGGAGATGCAAATGGATAAACTCATAGATATAATGAGCTATATCGAAATGACTTTCGGTGAAAGGGATCACGACCACGTCTTCGCTTTCCTCAATATAATCCTCTCCAAATTTCACATACAGTCGCTCAGCATAATCTACCGGCTCATGATAATCCGACAGGCATCTGCCGCATGTGAGTGCTAACCAGCCTTTGAACACAAAATCTAAAACCAGCATATTTGACCTTTTCTCCAGGTTCAAATCCAACCCAACGGCACTCTCTCCCACTTCCGATTCATGGAAACAGGAAAAAAAGTCTGCGCCAATGTCAAAGAGAAACCGGTGGTTTCCTTCTGAAAGGCCTGTAAACCCTATTTTATATGGTTTTAGCGGGTCCAAAGATATAATCGGTTTATTTAAGGGGTGCAAAGATAAAACGAAAGTATTAAATAAAAAAGCTTTTAGACGGATAAATGTGGTAGTAAGGCAGATATGCCCGTCTGGACTGCCACTATTTGAATGCTTTCTCAAGGAGACCGTCACCTTCAAGGCTCAATCTCCGGAAATAATCCGGAACCTCCTTCCCAATTAATTGATCAACATAAAGCTTTGCCAGGTACTGACCAAGCATAAATCCTTGTCCCCTCAGGCCTAAAAACAAGCCTTTTTCAACATCAACAATCATCCTGGGCTCAATATAATAGCCTGCCCATAATGCCTGGAAACCCGCTGCAGATATTTCCGGAATCCAATCAACAAACACTTCCGAGACAATGGCGGCAAAATCTTTGGAATTAATTTTTACATCTTTGTCGGTCTCCAGGGGTTCTACCATGGGTGATGCACATCCAATGATCTGGCCTGTGTCGCCAAGTTGCTGTCCGTAAACAGCGGTGAATCCTTTATAAGGCCGGCGGTCGATCAGCATGTTCAGGGGTTCGCCATTGACCCCGAGCATGGGCAGACGGCGGGTAATAAATGCCTGATGCTTAACAGGGTACAAACCGGTTTCTATATTCAGCATGGTCGCAAAATGCGCTCCCTTATCGCCCAGGGCATTGATAAACAGTGGAGTATGATATTCAATGTAATCACCTTCATCGGTTTGAACAACAGCGATATATTTATCTCCTTTTTTCTCAAGGTGAATAAGTCTGGTGTTCTCCAGCATTGTGCCCCCATTGTTAACACCCAGTCGCCGGAGCATTTCAATGACCTTTCCCGGTGTGGCCTGCCAACACTCGGCTGTTTTTAAGGCGGCGATGTATTTTCTGTTATCATGGTTAAAGAAGGGGGATATTTCCTGTTTGAATTGTTTTGGAGTAATCATTTTAGCATTTTGCCAACTCATGGAAGCTTCCAGGGCGCGATACATTTGCTCATCATGGGCAAAAGTGATGTAGTTGATCAGGCGAAAATCGATGTTTCCCTTTTGCTGAAGCCCGCTAAACATTTCCAGGTTATGACGTGCAATATCGGTCAGTTCCGGCAGGCTGAAGACCGGTCTTCCGCCGGCAATGTTTCTCCAGGAGCTGCCAAAGCCCTGATTGATCATAACAGGATCATAGCCTGCTTCGGCCAGGAAGCGGAACAACGCGCTACCCCCGATGCCACCTCCGGCTACCAGGGCCGCCGTTTCAACAACCGGACGCTTTTTGTTCAGCGTATTGGTAAACACCCTGTCCTTTACATCCCCGGGATACAATTCTCCAAGGCTAATCTGATTCGACATGGGGGCTCTGGGTGTAGATCCACCGATGAGTCGTATGCCCATGGGCCGAAGGTTCATCTTAAGGCGCTGAATGCAACGCTTACCCCTGCATGGTCCCATCCCCAAATGCGTTGTATGTTTGATCTCCTCAACAGATATGAATTTCCTGTCACCAATAACCTTTAGTACATCTTCAAATTCAACATCATCGCAATGACACATGTAAAAGCCGGCATCCGGCCGCTCACGGTACGGTTTCTTGTCCAATGGTTCAGGATATTCACTTTTGAGGATAAAACCACGCACCCGGAGTTGGTCCAGGCGCGACATCTCCCCGCCTTTCACCCTGGCTATATGGGTGAGATTGTCTTTTCGCAAAATACGCTGAATCACCCCCTCTCCAAGTATATTGGCTTCATTGTCAACAAGATATACCTCCCGGCCCTCCTCCATGTCAAACTCAATGGGTAAAAAGAAAATGCCTCTTTTGAGGTTATAACCGAAAATGGCCAGTCCCGGACACTGATAAACACAATCCATGCAACCGATGCACTTGTCAAAGTCAATTTGGGGCACCGTACTGGTGGAGGATTTTGTGATGGCACCATACTTACAGGCAAAGGCACAAGGGTTACATGCAAAGCCATGAAGACAGTCGATTATCACGAATGGCTTCTCCATTCTTTCGCTGTCCGGCATAAAAGGTTCGTCCAGTACTCTGAATGGGTGCTGCTGGGAGTCAATATATTCTTTTGAGATTCTGAGATAATCGTCATACCGGAAAGCTTGCTTCATATTCTCCAGTATCTCATATGCGACTTGTTTTCCTCGCAATACTGCACTGGTTCCTTCTCCGATGCGAATGGCATCCCCGGCCCCATATGCTTTACGGCCAAACATTTCCATCCCTTTTTCCAGCAACACATCGTCGGGCATCAGACCGGTACATATATTGATGGCGTCTATTCCCCTGATCACTTTCTCTGTCCCTTCGACGGGTTTGAAGTTTTTTGCTTCTGCGATGACTGCCCCTGCAATGCCGTCACCGGTTTTGTTTGGCAGTGCTTCCAGTATCATATGCGAAAGTATCACCGGGATTCCGAGGCGTCTTACCCGGTTTGCCTGCACAGGGAATCCCCCCTCATGCGGGAGGGCTTCAATAATGGCCTTCACCCTGGCACCGGCCTGGGTGAGCTGATAGCTCGTAAGATAACCGATGTTGCCCGCTCCTACCGTCAGAATATTTTTCCCCAGCAGGGTGAGTTCGGTGTTCATCATTTTCTGGATCACCGCAGCAGTATATACACCAGGCAGGTCATCGTTATGAAATGTGGGCAGAAAAGGAACGGCACCTGTGGCCACAACAAAATACGCACAGTCTATATAAAAAACCTCTTTATTCCGAAAGTTTTTAACTGCCACGCGGTTCCCTTCGAAAATATCCCACACGGTGCAGTTAAGCATGATGCCATCATGATTATCGCCGGCAAGGGTTTTGGATATCTCAAAACCCCGCATGCCGCCGTAAAGCTTTTCCTGCTCAAAAAAGAAAAACTGGTGGGTCTGCATATTGAACTGCCCGCCGATTTCCCCGTTACTGTCAACAACGATGTTGTCCACTCCGTGTTGATTGAGCACCTCTCTGGCAGCAAGGCCGGCCGGTCCGGCACCAACAATCACAACCCGGGTTTTATATACTTTTACACCCTCTGTTTTTACAAATACTGCCGGCTCAGCAACATAATCCCCGGGGATTTCCGACACCTGTTTCACACCATCCACGGGAGTGATGCAAATCCGTTTCACCTCCCCGTCGACAAGCATCTCACATGCGCTGCATTTGCCAATACCACATTCAAGGCTCCTGCTTCTGTTCTTTATGCTGTGGCTGTGAACCGGGTAACCAGCCTGATGCAGTGCAGCCGCAATGCTAAAGCCCTCACTGCCTTTGATGCTTTTACCATTATAAGAAAATGTGTGTAAAGAGACATTCCTGATCTGTATGATGGGGTGTTTACTGATCCTTTCCATAAATTTGTAACAAAATGACTGACCAACAATATGAAATATTGCCACTTTGGATTATGCAGGCAACATCCGTTGGCAAAGGTAACTATTTAACAAAATGAGATCCTTAAAGCAGGTATTTTTTTGCATTCTGTTTATTCGGTATGTCATTGATAACATGGGCATCTGTTTTTTTATTGATGACTCTTGCACCTGGCGTAATAATCGTGCACAGAGTAAGTGCCTCGATAGCTGCCTGCATAGAGACTGTCCATAATGTCAATTGTCTGATCTGTAATGTTCGGGTTCAAGGCTTGCGCAGTTTTGAGAATCAAGGCGCTTACTAACCTGCATTATTCATGCTTTTAATTCAGGTCAGATGCGAGGCGTCGAAAGCCGCCG
>REEA01000141.1 GCA_007695305.1 Bacteroidia bacterium | reverse complement strand
CTGCACATTCACTTATTTGCACAGCTTCGCCCCTTCACTCCCATAATCCCATCCAATATAAGGCTGTTAAAAACCCTAAAAATTCCACCACCAAGAGCGAAAAGACGATGTAAATATAAAAGAAAAAGGTTTTTCCACAAAAAAATCTGTATATATCTGACAATATATATGGGTGAAAAGTACCCGGGAAGTGCGATGATTTAAAGTAAAGGGTTGGATTTTTGAAATGTATTTCTTATTGTGACCGACTAAAAAATTTTGTGAAGTGGGGTGGGAGGGGAGAAAACAAGGATGCGAAGAAACGAGGATGCGAAGAAGCGAGGAAACGAGGAATCAAGGATGCGAAGAAACGAGAAAGCGAGGATGCTAGGATGTGAGGATGCGAATAACCGGGAAAACGAGGATGCGAAGATGCGAAGATGTGAGGAAGCGAAGATGCGAAGAAACGAAGAAACGAGAACGAACTGCAACATGTTCCCATGCAGATGCTGAACAAAATATGGCGCGGCAGCGTTCCAACATCATATATCCTGATCTAAAAACACAAAAAAAACGAAAGCGATGACAAAACTTAAACCCGGCGATAAAGCCCCTGAATTTAAAGGGATTGACCAGGACGGAAATCCCATCTCCCTGAACGACTTCAAAGGAAAAAAACTGGTATTGTACTTTTATCCCAAAGACAGCACCCCCGGATGTACCTCCCAGGCATGTAACCTGCGCGACAATTACGATCTGCTGCTCGAGAAAGGCTATAAGGTGGTGGGTGTAAGCGCCGACAGTGAAAAGTCACACAAAAAATTCATTGAAAAGCATAGTCTGCCCTTCCCGCTTATTGCCGACACGGAGAAAGAAATACTCAAAGCATTTGACGTGTGGGGCCCGAAAAAATTCATGGGCAGGGAGTTCCTCGGAATCCACCGAACCACTTTCGTGATTGATGAAGAAGGCAAGATCGAAGAGGTCATCGAAAAGGTTAAGACAAAAGACCATACAAGCCAGATCATCACCGGATAATCCTGAAGGTAACCCGGTGGCAGGGTAGTGCCTGGCTGTTGAACGTGATTTTCCTGGTCCGGCGACAGCTGTTCATGGCGATCATTTTTTGATGGCCGGCTTGCCCGGAGTGCCTTCATCTCCCGCCACCAATCCTTTTTTCTGAAGTTTTTTATAGTACTTGCATGCACCTGTCAGCGGACAAAGCCCGCAGAGGGGTGTTCTTGCCTTGCACACATACCGTCCGTGCAGGATCAGCCAGTGGTGGGCAATGGCCACCTGGTGCTCCGGTATATATTTCAGCAATTGTTTTTCTGTTTCCAGTGGTGTTTTTGCATTGGTTGTCAGTCCGATGCGCGCTGCCACGCGAAACACGTGGGTGTCCACGGCCAAAGCAGGCTTCTGATATACCACGGAGGCGATCACATTGGCAGTCTTTCTGCCCACGCCCGGCAACTTCACCAGTTCATTGACCTCTTCCGGCACAACCCCTCCAAACTCATTGATCAGTGTGTTGGCCATGCCTACCAGGTTGCGGCTTTTGTTATTGGGATAAGAACAGCTTTTGATCAATGCATAAACTTCTTCATGGGATGCAGCTGCCAGTGAGTCAGGTTCGGGGAAACGTTCAAAAAACGCCGGTGTGATCTGGTTCACCCGCTTGTCGGTGCACTGCGCCGACAGGATCACCGCTACCAGCAACTGGTATGGGTCGTGGTAACGCAATTCGGTTTCCGCAACCGGCTGATGGGTCGCGAAATAATTCAGGACATACTCAAAACGCTGCTTCTTATTCATAGGCGTGGTAAATGTGAAAATGTCGAAATGTCGAAATGTCGAAATGTGTAAATGTCGAAATCGTTGCGAAAAACAAATTATCCGCTAAAATATCATTTTTTTATCTGGCTGCGACCGTTCATGTCCGTGATATTATCTATTTTCGAAGTGCTTTTTCAGATTCATTCAATTCATAAAAATTATTATCATGATAAACAATGCACTGATCAATCCTGGCAGCATCGTGGTGGTAGGGGCATCCAACAACACTGCCAAGCCGGGCGGGAAGGTACTGAAGAATTTAATTGACGGAAAATATGGGGGTGAATTGTATGTCACCAACCTGAAGGAATCCGAAGTGCAGGGAATCAGGAGTTATAACGATGTGGCTGATTTGCCCGATGTTGACCTGGCCATCATCGCCATCGCGGCGCAGTTTGTGCCTGATACGGTGGAGGTGTTGGCGAGCCGGAAAAATACACGTGCCTTTATTGTGTTATCGGCCGGGTTCAGCGAGGAAAGTGAAGAAGGCGCCATGCTGGAAAAACGTTTGGTGGATACGGTCAACCGTGTGGATGGTGCGCTGATTGGTCCGAACTGTACCGGCGTGCTGACGCCCAATCATCACAGTGTTTTCACCTACCCGATCCCGAAGCTTGATGAGAAGGGCTGCGATTTCGTTTCGGGTTCGGGGGCAACGGCCTGTTTCATCATGGAGGCCGGCATCCCCAAGGGCTTGAGCTTTGCCAACGTTTTCTCGGTAGGAAACAGCGCGCAGATGGGCGTGGAGGAAGTCGTGAAGTATTGGGATGAATCCTTTGACCCGGAAACCAGTTCAAGAATAAAGCTGCTGTATATTGAAGACATCTCCAGGCCGATGATGTTGTTGCATCATGCTGCTTCATTGATCCGAAAGGGTTGCCGGATCGCGGCGGTGAAGGCCGGCAGTTCCGAGGCCGGAAGCCGCGCCGCTTCGTCCCATACCGGCGCATTGGCCAGTCCGGATGTGGCGGTGGATGCGCTGTTCCGGAAAGCCGGTATCGTAAGGTGCTACGGTCGCGAAGACCTGATAGCAGTGGCTTCAGTGTTTACCTACCCGCCCTTGCAGGGAAAAAACCTGGCCGTGATCACACACGCCGGCGGTCCTGCTGTGATGCTTACCGATGCCCTGTCGAAAGGCGGACTTGATGTGCCACCAATCACCGGGGAAGCAAGCAGGGAACTCCTCACGCATCTTTTCCCGGGGTCGTCTGTTGCCAACCCCATCGACTTCCTGGCCACCGGCACCGCCGAACAACTGGGTATCATCATCGATTATACAGATAAATATTTTGATCATATTGACGGGATGGTGGTGATTTTCGGCACTCCCGGTCTTTTCCCGGTTTATGATGTGTATGATATGCTGGATATGAAAATGCGTATCTGCCGCAAGCCGATCTATCCTGTCCTGCCCAGCATCCTGACGGCGGCTGATGAAGTGGATGCATTCATTGCCAAGGGGCATGTTAACTTTCCTGACGAGGTGGTGCTGGGTGATGCGCTGGCACGCGTGTATCATACCCGTCAGCCATCTGAAACCGCTGATCCCGGACCTGTGGTGGATCACAGGGCTGTCCGGAAGGTGATAGATGCTGCCGGTGAGGGTTACCTGGAGCCGGATGCCGTCCAGGCACTTCTCGACGCAGCCGGTATACCCCGCGCGGCCGAAGCGGTGGTCAGCGCTGAGGAAGATGCCCTGAAAGCAGCCAAAGAGCTTGGATTCCCGCTGGCCATGAAGGTGGTAGGCCCGGTTCATAAATCGGATGTGGGTGGTGTGGTGCTTAACGTCAAGGATGAAGAAGGCGTTGTGCATCATTTTCACCGGATGATGAAGATCAAAGATACCCACGCCGTGCTGATGCAGCCTATGCTTTCCGGTGCGGAATTGTTTGCCGGTGCAAAGCAGGAAGATAAGTTTGGCCACATGGTGATGTGCGGCATGGGCGGTATTTTTATCGAAATATTCAAGGATGTATCTACCGGACTTGTGCCCCTGCGCGAAAAGGAAGCGCTGGAGATGATTGACAACCTGAAGGGGCGTGCCATCATGGAAGGGGTTCGCGGTCAGGAAGGAATCAGCAAGGAGGCTTTTGCCGGTATCCTGGTCAGGCTTTCCGCCTTGTTGGAAGCTGCGCCGGAAATTTTCGAGATGGACCTTAACCCGCTGCTTGGAAAAAAAGACCGGGTGGTCGCGGTTGATGCCCGGATAAACATTGTGAAATCGTAAAACCAATAATCTCTCCCCGTCATGCTGATCCGGATCATTGTTCTCTCATTATATGCCCTGATGATTATATGGGTGGGCATCCGCGGCTTTCGCGGAACAAAAACCTTCAACGATTTTTATCTCGGCGGTGGCAACGTAGGCCCCTGGATGACAGCCTTCAGCTATGGCGTGGCTTATTTTAGCGCTGTGCTGTTTATCGGCTTTGCCGGAAATATAGGCTGGAACTTCGGCTATTCCGGCCTCTGGATTGCCCTTGTCAATTCTTTGCTGGGAGTGCTCGTGGTATGGCGCGTGGTGGGGATGCGACTCAAAGATTCGGCCATCGAATATAATGCCTACACCATGCCGGAATTTCTTAAAAACCGTTATCGCTCCCCCGAGCTGAAACTGCTGGCCAGCCTGGTGATCTTTATATTCATGATTCCCTATACCGCCGCAGTATTTATGGGGCTATCATACCTGTTTACATCCAATTTTGATATCGAATACTGGCATGCACTGGCTTTTATGGGCTTTTTTACCGCCTTGTATATGGTGCTGGGGGGCTATAAATCCATGGCCCTCATTGATATGATTTTTGGGATGATCATGGCGGTGAGCGTGATCATTTTATTTTTCAGTACTGTGAGTCAGGGGGGTGGACTGCAGCAGATCACGTTCGATTTGCGTGCCATCGATCCGCAACTCACGCAGGCCGTGGGTCCACCCGGATGGTGGCCCTTGCTTTCGCTGGTATTGCTGACCAGCATGGCCCCTTTTGCCATGCCCCAGCTCATGCAAAAGTTTTATGCCATCAAAGACAAGGCAACAGTCAAAAAAGGGATGTTAGCATCCACACTCTTTGCCATCCTTATTGGCGGCGTGGCCTACTTTATCGGGTCAACATCCAGGATCTTTCTGAGTCCTGAAGCCACGCCGGCGGCTTTTGACATTGCTGGAAGGCCGATCTATGATATCCTGATGCCCGAGCTCCTGACCAATGTCGTTCCCGTCTCTCTCAGTGTCATCATCCTGCTGCTCATCCTGTCGGCATCCATGTCTACACTTGCTGCATTGGTGCTGGTTTCCAGTTCAACTTTCGTTAAAGATTTTTACCAGGGTTTCATCAATAATGAAGTGAAAGACAAAACCATGACCCTTTTGATGCGCATCATGAGCGCGCTATTCATTCTGTTGTCTGTGATACTTGCCTATTTAAACCTGGATAGTATTGTAGCCATCCTGGGCATTTCATGGGGTGCCCTGGGTTCTTTTTTCCTGGGTCCTTTTATCTGGGGATTATACAGTAAAAAGGTAAGACGAAGTGGTGCCATTGCCTCAGGGACAGGCGGATTGTGTGTATGTTTGTTGTTGTATGCTTCCGGAATGCCATCGCCGCAGGCCGGAACCATTGGTATGTTTACCTCGCTGGCGTTAAATCCGCTGGTGAGCTACCTGCGAAACCGGCATACGAAAGTCCCGCTGATCTTGCTGCTTCTCTTGCTGCCCGCATCTTTATTCGCTGCTCCGGCAGACGACAATGAGGCACAAGAAGAGAGCTCCCGTTTTTCCATGCAGATTAGCGGTTTTGTAAAAACAGACTATTGGGTCGACAGCCGCACTGTGGTAGCCGCCCGCGAGGATCTTTTCCTGATGTACCCCGCCAACAAGCTTCCCGACGCAAACGGGAAAGATGTCTATGGTGATCCTGTATTCAATTTTTCCGCCATCACATCCAGGGTGTTAGTAAAACTTGAAGGCCCGGATGCTTTTGGGGCGCAGGTTGACGGCATGATCGAGGCTGATTTTTCGGGGGTTACCAATGCCGATATCAACGGCTTTCGTTTACGGCATGCCTATCTGAATTTGCGGTGGGAAGACTGGAACCTGATGCTGGGACAGTATTGGCATCCGTTGTTTGCCCCGCAGGTTATCCCCACGGTGGTGTCGTTGAACACCGGCGCACCCTTTCAGCCCTTCATCCGCAATCCACAGGTCAGCCTGACCCATTTCCGCGGACAATCGCAGTGGATGTTTGCCCTGATCGGCCAGCGCGACAATGCCAGTGACGGCCCAAGGGGCACCTCGCCCGATTACCTGCGGCAAACCACCCTGCCCAATGCCCATGTACAATGGCTGGCAAACTTCGGTGGTTTCACCGCGGGCATGGCCGCCGATTACAAAGTCCTGCGGCCAAGACTCACGACAGATGCAAACTTTTATACTTCCGAAAGCATTGGCTCCTACGCCTTCATGGCTTATGGCAGGTACCGTTTAGACCTTTGGGATATCAAAATAAAAACCATCTACGGACAAAACCTCAGCGAGCACCTGATGCTGGGAGGATATGCAGAAAGCCACCACGATCCCGAAACCGGCCATGTGCAATATACTCCGCTTAACCATCTTTCGGCATGGACCAATGTCCTTTATGGCGACCGGGTTTTGGCAGGACTTTTTCTCGGCTATGCCCACAATTTTGGTGCTTCGGATGTGGTAACAGGGCAATATTACGGGCGGGGCAGCGACATCGCCTACTTGTACCGGATCTCACCATCTCTCACGTTTACTTCCGGCAGGCTGGCCCTGTGCACCGAACTGGAATACACCGCCGCGGCCTATGGAACCCCTGATGGTAAAGGAAAAGTAAACGACTCCCATGAGGTGGGAAATATGCGTCTGCTTTTTACGGCCTTGTACTACTTTTAGTCCCGCCATTCCTGTCGGATAAAGAAACATTTTTCTGTTTTCAGGATGGGATGTCCATTTTCAAAACAGGATGTTCATAATTTGCATGTTTTGTTATATTGCTGTCTGTTGCGCCGTATCAATTATTTTTGTATATTTATCAGTTCAAGCTTTGTTTTTGTTTCAAAAAAAACTTGTCATGGAAGAACAATTGGTAACTATAGCAACGGATCATTACACTTCTGCAGAAATATTGAAAGCGCGGCTTGAATCTGCCGGCATCAATTGTTATCTGGAAAATGTACACCTCATACAGGGTGCTGCCCCGCAGGGGGTTAAGATCAGGATCAGGTCATCTGATGTGGAACAGGCACTTCGACTGATGAATGAGTGGAGGTCGGAGCAGCAAAAAACGGATAAGAGACATCCCCGTGAGATCCGGCGGATTTTGGTGCCGGTTGATTTTTCCGAATACTCCGGCAATGCTTGTCTGTATGCCCTTAGCCTGGCCGAAAAACTGAAAGCCGATATCAAGATTCTGCATGTTTATTATGCCCCCATCGTTGACCTTGTGCCTATCACAGATGCTTACAGTATCCAGGTTGACATGGATATCAATTTGCGGGAGATGGAAAAAAACGCCAGGAAAAACCTGCTTTCTTTTGTGAACGACATACGGCAAGCCGCTGCTGATAAACAGCTGCATAACGTTAAGATAGGGTATTCGTTGCGCGAAGGAATCATTGAGGATGAGATTGCACGCGTAGCCAAAGATTATAATCCGGGCATTATTGTGTTGGGAACCAAGGGAAAAGGGGAGAAGCAGAGTGATATCATTGGCAGCGTGGTGTACCGGGTGCTCGACAGAACCAGGGTCCCGGTGCTTGCCATTCCCGAAAAATCTATTTATGATGCATCAAAGGATGTGAAGAATATAGCTTATGCCACCGAATTTGATGATTCAGATTTTGTTGCCATCAGAAGACTGCTGTCCATTGTTTCGGAATTCCAGGTGAAGATACATTGTATTCATTTTTCGAAAAAAGCGGGCACCGGCTATGATGATTTAAAAATGGACAATGTAAAAGACTATTTTCGAAAAGTGAAAAAGGATGTGGAAGTGGAATGCCATCTGCTTCAGGGGGATGACAATATCAAGGAGGTTGAATCATTTGTGGGGCAGCACAAGATTGATTTGTTTTCAATGGTAAACAGGAAGCGTGGCTTGCTGTCCCGTTTGTTTGATCCTGACATTACCCGGAAGCTCATTTATCAGAGCACCATTCCCTTATTGATATTCAGGGCCTGACCGTGGCTGTGCTGCCAAATCATTATACTTTCAGGTGGTTACTACTTTATTTCAAGGCTGGCGAGAAGCCAGTCAAGTAAAAACTTGTATATGGCATCTTTGTTTTTTTCATGAAGAAGCTCATGCCTTCCGGGGAAAATTTTCAATGACAAATTCTGGAAGTTTTGCTCATAATATTTTTTGTGAATCTTAACGGCATCTTTTCCAAAATTTCCAACCGGGTCTTCATGGCCGCTCAGTATGAGAACCGGCAATGTTTTTCTGTAGGTTAAAAGTTGTTCAGCGAGGTTTGTGGAGGCAATTCCCTTGAGCAGACTTAGGTAAAAAGCGTTGGAACAATCAAAACCGCACAGGGGATCTGCTACATATTCATCAACTTCCTCCCGGCTCGAAGAAATCCATTCAAACAATGTGGGGCTGTTTTTGAAATGCCGGTTGAAAGCCCGGTAGAAAGTCCGGTTAAACCATTTGCTTTTGTGATCTGCTCCTTCAAACAGTATTTTGATGTTCATAAACAGGAGGGCCATGTTCAACACCCGGGGATCCATGATAAAGCTTCCTGAAAGAACCAGACCCTGGATATATACCGGGTATAAGGCTGTAAAGTGGCGTGCGATGATGGAGCCCATGCTGTGGCCAAAAATAAATACAGGTATTTCGGGCTGGTTTTTTCGGATGTATGTGTAGAGGGCGCGCACATTTTCAAGCATTATTTGCCAGCCACGTTTTGCAGGGAATGTACCTGCCTCAGCGGGGGAAGGGATGGATTTGCCATGCCCCGGATGATCGCATGCATAAACACCAAAGTGATTCTCCGCGAGGAAGATGGCAAAGTCATCATATCTGCCTGCATGTTCTGCCATTCCCGGGATGATCAGCACAATTCCTTTTGGGTTTGCTTGCAAAGGAAGCTTTGAGCGAACAACAAGATCCTGCTTTGTTGAACTTTGCAGCCTGAAACTGGTTTGTCTGATGAGCAGATCATTCATCCCCGGATTATTTTTTTTTGCGACCTTTGCACATTTCACAAAAGAGGTTTCAAAGTTAATCAACTTCCATATATGAGAGAGGAAAAACCAACGTTTGGGAAAAAACTGACCCCCATTCAGCGTTTTCTTTGGTTTGTTGCCGGCAGTATCAGCCTCGGGCTAGGCATATTAGGTATTCCATTGCCATTGTTGCCAACAACCCCCTTCCTCCTTTTGGCCACCTATTGCTATGCTCGCAGCTCGGAGCGCTTTTATTACTGGTTGTTGAACCACAGGATCTTTGGTAAGCATATCCGGAATTATCGTGATCACCGCGGAACCACCTACCAGGTAAAAGTGGGGGCAATTTCACTGCTGTGGATCACCATCAGCATATCTGCCATTTTTGCGGTTAGCCTCTGGTGGGTGCGCATACTGCTCCTGGTCATCGCCATTGGTGTCACCATCCACATTGCCTCCCTCAATACGATCACGAAAAAATAAGGGCAACCCCTTTCGAGAGATGCCCTTCTGTATTGAAATAAGAAAACCGGAGAATTACTCGGGCTTCACAAAACCTTGCGAGAGTTCTTCCGGTGTGGGCTCCCTGCGGCGGATAACCTCCCCCTGGAAATGGAGATCCATGCCGGCAAGCGGATGATTGAAATCCATCCTGACCTTCTCCTCACCAATTTCAAGGACTTTCCCACGGTGGGGATTTCCTTCCTGGTCTTCCATGTTAATGATATTTCCCTCAATAAGTAAATCCTCTGCAAGGTTCCCATCAATGATAAAGATACTTTTTGGCAGGTCCACAATGGCCTTTTCGTTTACCTGTCCATAAGCTTTGTCAGCTCTTATGGTGAACTCAAAACCTTCACCTTCCTTCAAACCCCGGACGTTTTCTTCAAAACTCTGATTCAAACGACCGGCACCAAATAAAAATTCAATGGGTTGATCATTTTTTACTGATTCAAGTAAATCCCCCTCAGGGCCTCCTTCCCGCAGCTCATAAGTGAGTGCAATTACTTTGGCATCGGATTGCGACATAATTGTTTTGTTTCGTTTAAAAATGAAAGGGATTATCCTTTTGGAAAAAAGGAAAATCCCGAAAATGAATGTTTTATACCGCGAAGGTAAAAAAAATGACCAAATCCCCCAAACTTGTTCTTAATTTATAGCCATTATCAATAATTTTTTCTGGCCCGCAAGCTGTATTCATACAAAACATCGCCCTAAATCAAAAGCAGCGAAGAAAAGGAGAGGTCAATTTTCAGGCTGCTGCTCAGGATATTGGCAGAAAGCAACTCAAGTAAAATAATCATTATATTTGCGGCGGATAAAATAAAATATCCACATAATAGTTATTACACTATAAAACAACCAAGTAAACCATTTTTCGATGTTGTCTAATTTGTTATTTCAGATCCAGAGCAGTCCCCAGGTTGAGTTTGCCGATACTTTGGCTCAGGCACCAATGCCTGAGCAGGAAACCCTTACGTTCTGGAGTCTGGCGTTCAAAGGTGGTATTGTAATGATCCCCCTGGTGATTTTATCCATCGTGGCCATTTATATCTTTGTTGAACGTTACTTTGCCATTAGCAGGGCATCCAATGAAGAAACCAATTTCATGAACAACATACGGGATTTTATTCATAATGGACGTATTGACTCTGCAAAGTCGCTTTGCCGCAACAACCAGTCACCCATTGCCCGGATGATTGCCAAGGGTATCGTGCGTATTGGCCGACCTCTTGGCGACATCAACGCTGCCATTGAAAACGTTGGCAAACTGGAAATTGCCAAACTGGAAAAGAACATTGCTGTTCTTGCAACCGTGGCCGGTGCCGCGCCCATGTTGGGGTTTCTTGGCACCGTTATGGGTATGGTGCGCGCTTTTTATAACATGTCTATGGCCGGTCCCAATATTGATATCAGCCTCCTGGCCGGAGGTATCTATGAAGCTATGATTACCACCATTACCGGATTAACAGTGGGGATCATTGCCTACATCTGCTATAATATCCTTGTGGCACGCATCGAAAAAGTAGTTTTTATGCTTGAAGCCCGGGCCACTGAATTCATGGATCTTTTGCACGAACCGGCATCCTAAAAGGCAATTGCTATGGCCATTAAAGCTAGAAATACACGAAACGTACAGTTCAGCATGGCTTCCATGTCTGACCTGGTGTTCCTCTTGTTGATATTTTTTATGCTCACTTCAACCCTGGTGGCCCCCAGCGCCATTAATCTCCTGCTGCCTTCAAGCGATTCCCGGACAATGGTGCCGCAGACCGTGAACGTTCATATCAGTGCTGATCGACAAGTGTTCCTGGAAGACATACCCGTGGATATGGATGCCCTGCAGTCAGGTTTGATTGACAGGCTCGAAGGGCACACAGCAGCTACAGTGGTTCTGCGTACCGACCATACAGTTCCGGTACAATATATCGTTAATGTTATAGATGTGGTTGAAAATATCAACAGCAGATACC
Organism: Bacteroidia bacterium; assembly: GCA_007695305.1. Classification (GTDB taxonomy): domain Bacteria; phylum Bacteroidota; class Bacteroidia; order Bacteroidales; family UBA7960; genus PUPG01. The sequence continues at coordinate 7,014 of REEA01000141.1, read as the reverse complement.
AGGTGAAACACAGAGTAATACTGGCTACACAACCGCGCAGATAATGAGAGTATCCAACAATAAGGACAAAAGAAGGGCATTGGCAGGCACGATCATTTTTCATGTCTTGCTGCTACTGTGTTTTATTTTCTTTGGACTGTCAACACCTTTGCCATTGCCCGAAGAGCATGGCGTACTGGTTGTTCGTGGTTACATGGAGGAGGGGAGAGGAGACAGACAGCCTTTGGCTGCTCCACCGCCTGAACCGCGTCCTGCACCTGCCGCACCGCGAGCCGACCCCGACAGGGTTGTTACCCAGCAAACACAAGATGCACCTGCCTTACCTGACGAAGTAGCCGATCGTCCGGATGAACGTGAAATACCGGAAGCCCCCAGGATAGAACGCACTCCCGAACCTGAGCAGGCCGCTGAGCAGGAAGTGGAAGAAGAACCACCGCCCCAGGTGGATCCGCGCGCTCTGTTTCCGGGCAGTGACCAAAGAAGTACTGACCAGCGTGACCGGGGTGAAACAACCGAGCGTGGCAACGCCGGCCGTCCCGAAGGTGTCGTCGGAGCGGAAAGCGTAGAGGGAATAGGTGCAGGAAACGGCCCAGAATATAGCCTCGCCGGCAGAAGAGCCAACTTCCTGCCGCTGCCCGAATATACCACACAGGCCACAGGTAGGGTGGTGGTGCAAATTACCGTAAACAGACAAGGGCAAGTTGTTCGCGCTGTGGCTGGCGTCAGGGGCTCCACTACAACCGACCAAAATCTTTACCGGCTGGCAGAAGAAGCCGCAAGAAGAGCACGCTTTGACCTCAGAACGGATGCTCCCGAAGAACAAATCGGAACAATTACCTACAACTTTATCCGGCTCAACTAAATGACGTATAAGGAAACCATTGACTACCTCTTTAGTCAATTGCCCATGTTCCAGAGAATAGGAGCAGCCGCTTATAAAGCCAACCTCGATAACACACTGGCGCTGAGCCGGCATTTGGGAAAACCCGAAACCACTTTTCGCAGCATCCACATAGCAGGAACAAACGGGAAAGGCTCTGTCTCCCATATGCTGGCCTCTGTCCTGCAGGAGCAAGGATACAGAACCGGCCTGGCCACATCACCGCATTTTACAGATTTCAGGGAACGGATTAAAATCGATGGTAAAATGATTCCTGAAGATCCGGTAGTCAGGTTCGTCAGCAAGCACAAAGCATTTTTTGAGCAAATAAAGCCCTCGTTTTTTGAAATGACCATGGCAATGACTTTCCATTGGTTTGCCGAACAAAAGGTGGATATTGCTGTTGTGGAAACCGGCATGGGCGGACGTCTTGATTCATCAAATATCATCACCCCCGAACTGGCAGTCATCACCAATATCGGATACGACCATGTGCGCTTCCTTGGTCCCGGTATTCAAGACATTGCACGTGAAAAGGCAGGGATTATTAAACAAGCTGTTCCCGTGATTATTGGAAAACGGCAGACAGAGGTTCAGGATGTGTTTGCTGAGATCGCAGCAAGGCAAAAAGCGCCATTGACGGTGGCCTCCGATCATTATGTACTTAAAAAGTATATGGTGATTGAAGATGAAGGAAAAAACTACCTGCGGACGGAGCTACAGCATGAAGGCAACACGGAAACCTTCGATATCGGGCTTTTGGGCTTATACCAGACAGAAAACCTGGTTACGTCTTTAGCTGCCTGTGACATACTAAACAGGGGAGGGAAGTTCTTTTTGTCGGAGAGGGCCATCCGGAAAGGGCTGAAGTTTGTGGTCGAAAATACAGGTATCAAAGGACGGTGGCAGCAAATTGGCAGTAATCCGCGGGTGATCTGCGACACCGGTCACAATGCCGACGGTATTGATCAAATAAACAGACAGTTGAAGGCAATACCCCACAAGAAATTGCTGATGGTATTCGGTATGGTTGATGACAAGGATTTGCCTGAAATCCTCAAAAGACTACCCCGGGAGGCATTGTATTATTTTTGCCGTCCGGCAGTACCAAGAGGGCTGGATGCCAGGAAGCTGGCAACGGACGCAGGCTTCTTTGGATTGAATGGCCGATCATTCGATTCGGTAAATAAAGCATTGGCCGCTGCAAAAAAGGATGCAACAGCCGATGATTTGATCTTTGTAGGTGGAAGTACCTTTGTGGTGGCAGAGGTGCTGTAGCTGATACAGAAGTGGATCTTAACGTTCTTCCTCTTCCTGGTTTTTCTCCTCTTCCATTTTCCTTATTGCTTCCTGTCTCCTCTCTTCAAGGATCCTTTCCCGCGCCCTTTCCCTGGCCAGATGCGTCACATATTGCTGCAACTCCTGATCCTGGCGGAAAGCGGTGAGGATTTCGCGATATTCGTTCATGCTCATGTCATATTCCTGAACGATCATCTGAACAATTCCCTGCGTTTCTCTCTGAATTTCTGTAACCTGGGGAGCCACCTGGTTAAAGGCTTCAATTTCTTCATTGGTAAATGCACCGTCTTGAAGTAAGCCCATTTGTGAAGCTCTTGCAATCTGATCAAAGCGCTGCCTTGTAAGCCCGTACTGTTCCAGCGTTTCATTGATACGCTCATTGGTGCTTCTCTGCAAGGCGCTGATTTCCTGGTTGGTATCAAAAAATACAAGCAAAGTTTCATCCTCAAATGGAAAATCTGCATCTGCCCATGGGTCTTCATCTTTTTTCTCTTCCTGCCCTTCCTGCGCTGCAACATGGAGCGGGAAACTGAGCATTAATCCAAAAGCAATGAAAAAGACCAAAAACAATCGGGTTGGCATGTGCATTGCGGTTTTAATAGCTTTCATAGTGTTTTTTTTCTTGTTGATGTTAATCATAAAAGACAAAAGTACGCATAATGAGAGAAACAGTGGTGGTTTTATTTAGTAAAAAGTCTTAAATTATTCTATTGAAACGATCCGTTTGTTGATTTGGTCAGGGTGACGACCGGGAAAAAAAATCATCGGTGAAATTCAAAAAGAACAGTTTTTTCGTTGCTCTTGTCATGGCGGTATAGAGCCACCTTAAATACTCTTTGTCAGGGGTTTTGTCACGCAGGTAACCCATTTCCACAAATACATGCTTCCATTGTCCGCCTTGTGCTTTGTGACAGGTCATGGCGTAGGCATATTTAACCTGTAGTGCATTTAGCCAGGGATTACGCCGTATGGCAGAAACCCTGGTTCTTTTGTTGGGGATGTTTTGGTAGTCTTCTGCAACTGATTCAAACAATCGCTTGTAATCCGCGGCAGAAAGAGATGGCCCGTCCGAGTCCAGTGTGTCAAGGAGCAGTTTCGCATCGAGATCAGGCAGGTCCGGGTAATCGGTTAAACGAAGCGTTACATCAGCGAACCGGAACCCATACATTTCTTCATGCCTTATTATTCGCTTCAGCTCAACGATGTCACCGTTGGCAATAAAGCCTGCTTCTGAATCTTCGGGAAGCCAGAAGTAATTGTTTTTGACAACCATGAGCAGGTCTCCCGCGTTGATTTCCTCTTCCATGAAAAGCACCCGTTGCCGGATGTGCTTGTTATACATATTCGCTCTTTTATTTGATCTGCAAATCATCAATGCATGTTCCCTCCCATGGTCAAGGTATGCATTTTCCACCTCATCGGCAGCCTCCTGCCCCTGCACCCTGATCACGTCAGAAAAACCATCCAGCCGCATTTTGGGGCAGGCAAGTTGTTCTGCATGAAGCATGTTTCTGACCAGTGTGGCATTATGAAGTATGCCGCTGTCAAAGGCCTGACGTACCACCTCGCGCAATTCATATTCAATGATTTGCAGTCCGTAGCGTTTTTCGAGAAATGCCTTGTTCAGTGCCGGACTCTCATTTGCCATAACCGGTGGAAGCTGTGCAGAGTCACCGATGAAAACCATGCAGCAGTTTTCTCCACTGTACACAAATTCAATGAGGTCATCCAGCAAGTTTGTTCCGCTGAATAATCCGGGCTGGCTTGCTGTTTCCCAGGGGATCATGGAGGCTTCATCTACAATGAATACGGTATTGGCATGTTTGTTTTTCTGCAATTTTAACATGATCGAACCCTCGGCTGATGCCTGCATTCGGTAAATGTTTTTATGAATGGTATAGGCCGGGCTGCCGGCATAGCCGCTGAGCACTTTTGCGGCCCTTCCCGTTGGTGCAAGCAATACTGCGCGTGCGTTAATTTCCGGCAGCATTTTCACCAGACTGCTGACGATGGTGGTTTTCCCGGTGCCGGCGTAACCTTTGAGTAAAAACAAAGCGCCGGGCTCATTGGCAAAAAGGAATTTGGCCAGTTTGCCGATAACCGTTTCCTGGTCGTCCGTGGGCTTATACGGAAACAATTCTTTTATCCTGCTGAAGATGTTTTTGTCTGAAAGCATACAATTAGAAAGGATAACCGATCCCCAGGTTGAAATTCCACTTGCTGAAACCCGGCAACCCGGTCACCCACCTTTCGCCCGGGGGCAGCGCCGGGTCTCTCAGGCGGAACGCAGCATCTAACCTGACCAGAAAGAAGTTAAAATCCAACCGGACCCCCAGGCCTGTCCCCACCGCTATCTCTTTGTAAAAGCGGTTTATGGAAAAATCACCAAGGGGGAACTGGTCATTTTGCCCCAGGAACCAAACGTTTCCGGCATCTGCAAACAGGGCACCCTGCCAAAAACGATACAAGGGGAACCGGTATTCAACATTGGCTTCCAGTTTGATGTCGCCATACTTGTCGAAACGCAGCGCATCAGGATCCTGGAATCCCCCCGGACCAAGATTATATATACTCCATGCCCGCACACTATTGGCACCCCCTCCATAATAACTTTTGATAAATGGCATTACCTCAATGTTGCCGTAAGGAACACCCAAACCGCCCATAACCCTGAAGGCAATGGTGTTATTCTCATCAACGATATGGTAATAACGGAAATCAGCATCCGCTTTTAAGAACTGGGCAAACGGAATATCTCCTATGGTATAACTGTTGTCCTCATTCTTTGGGAAACTCAATCTGTCGGCAAGCAAATACATTGTATTCCCGGCCAGCTCCAAATTGCTCCGGAGATAGATGAAATTTACCTTTCTGTCTATTTGCTGGGTGGTGAATGTATAATTGTATTGCATCCCGCCAATGAGGTGATCTCTGTATCGGCTCAGGATTAATGGATTGTCTTCAGGGATCCTTGATTGAAGAATGGAGTCATTGAAGATTTTGATGGAGCTGATTTCCAAAGGGGTGAATTGATGTTGCCTTCTTTGGTCGGGGCTCCAACGGTATCCGTAACTGAAATTGATGATATAGCGGGTATAATCCGGTCGTTGCCTGTAGTTTATACCCGTCAGAATGGTTGTTTTGGGTCTTTTTACCTGTGAAAGGCGCTCGGGTTGGACAGGCGCGATCAGTTTTGGAACATCGATGGAAACATCGGCCCCTACTTCCACGGTGTTGAAAGGTAAACGTCCGAATATCTGGACATCGGATGACTCTCCTGATACCTCAAGGGCTCCTTTGAGCCTGAGATTAAATATTTCTGCACCTCCCAGAATATTCCGGTTTTGATAGAGAAAATTTCCCGCTATGCCAAGGTTACCGGCAGTGTTGAGCCCTTCAGCTTCAATACTGAATGCATTGGATGCCGTCCTGGTAAGCTGGAGCCTCGCATTCATAAGCTGTAAAGTATCACTCTTGGGATAATCCGGATGCTCAGCTTCAAAGAACTGAAGATTTACGAAACGGAAGTTTCGCAATCCTGCCAGTGCATGATGCGTTTGTTCCTGGCTGCTGAGGCTGAAATATTCACCGGGTTGCAATATAATATTGTCAATGATTGTTCTTGGCCGGATGGCCATGGGCCCATTGTGCAGGAAAACATACGCTCTGTCTTTTTCCTTGCTTTTATGAAATACAGTGGTGTCGGCAAAATGTTGCCCGGGGTTTAACCGGGAGTATTCAGGATAAACATAAATAGTGTTGATCTTATATCTTGTATGTGGAAGTATTACTATCGTGTCGTTACGGGTTGCGGGTCTTATAAAGGGATTGCTGACCAAAATTTCAATATCTGCTTGTTTTTGATTCAGCGTGCTGTCCACCCGGAAGGTGATAAAATCCCGCGAAAAATGAAAAAACCCTGCTTCCCTCAAGTGCCTGGTTAGTCTTTGTCTCTCATTTTGCAAAACACCCGTGTTGTATCGTTGTCCCCGGATAATCATTGAATTAATTGTGTCGGCATATACAAACTGTGCCAAAAAATCATCGGGTATGGTATAATAGATCTGCCTGATGGTATATGGCTGGTTGCCCTGAACCGTATAGGTCACATTGGCTCTTTTTCTTCTGTATGATACATCATAGGTAGCTTCCGCATTGAAATACCCCCTGTTGTTCATGTACATTTCGAACTGTGTGGTTGTGAGTTCAGCCATCGAAGGATTAAATATCACAGGTGGCTCTCCTATGTTGTGTTTTAACCACAGTCTGAACCTGTTATCTTCCCTTTTGCTTGCCCACAGGTAGGTGCGGAGATGGAAACGGTAAAAACCAAGAATACGGCGGTTGGGATTTTGCCGGATAAAGTTTCTCAATTGATGGGGGTCTGCATCTGCTTCATCTTCAATGACAACACGGTTGCGATTTAATAGATGCTGGTCTTCCGGAATATGCCGGCCGGGCATGCAGGCTGTAAAGGACAGACTGATTACCGCCAGGAATATAAATAAAAAACGCTTTTGCAGATTCACCGGATTGATAGATGTCAGGATTGCCTGAATGAATAATGTTTTTGTAACCTGCAAAGTTAATGAATGTTGGAGAATCTGTGGAAGTGTTTGAAAAATAAACCGGTTGTGTCAATCGATAATTTCTTCTATGTGTTTGATGGCTTCAGATTTATATTTTTCATATAATGCAAAGAGTTTACCCAGTAAATTATCTGATATGTCGGTTAGCTCCATGATCTCTTTTCGGGACATGTTTCTGGAAATTCCCCTGAGTGCGGTTTTGCAGGCTATGAGCAGTTCACCTTCTGCTCTTCCCTCTGCTCTTCC
>REEA01000159.1 GCA_007695305.1 Bacteroidia bacterium | reverse complement strand
CCCGCCCAATCATCGCAGCACCACCCTGTGTACCTCTTTGAATTGCGTGCTTTTCAGATGGAAAAAATAAATCCCCCTGGCAAAACCGGAAATATCCATTGTCTTACTGCCCGATAATTCTTGTCGTGAAACAATATTTCCTGCCATGCAATGGATTTCAAGAATCACTGATTGGTTGGAAGGGGTTGCGATAGTGATATGCGATCCGGCCGGATTGGGAAAAACATGTGTCAACGGTTGGGGTTCAATTACACCCGTTTCATCAACCTGAAGAGAAGTTATCATTGAAATACCCTCGTAGGCAAACTGATCTGTCTGTGGATAACTTTCATCGTAAGTGGCAAGCAAGGTATACTGGTTTCCGGTAGATGATTCATGATATATATAGGAAAGCTGTTGCCCGGCCATAAAGCCGTCAATGTCTGTATGCAAAGAGTCGTTGGCATACACTGTGATTGCCCGGTTAGTTTCGAAATGATCAATATGAAGAAAACCGGCGCACAATCCTTCCGGCGTGAAAACACCAATGTAATCTCCCGTTTCAAAACCTGCAAGCACACTATTGGGGATGCCTATGATGTGAGAACTCGCGGTGGGGTCAACAATGTTCCAGGGAGCGGTTAACTTCTGATCTGCTGGCTTCGGGCCTGTATTCTCTGTATAACATGTGGGAAAAGCCACAGAAAAGGGTTCGCGTGCTTTCACCAGGTATGCCCTCCCCGGGAGGAAATCGTCAAGATCGAGAATTTGTTGTGATGGCCAATAAATTTTGTCGCCGGCAACTTCCTTGATCAGCACAAGTTCTTCCTTCACACCCTGAAACATCAGGGATACATTCACCGCAAAATTGCTCAATACCGGCATTAGATTCCAACCTGCCTGAAAATCAAGGGTTCTATTCCCTTCATAGAAACCAAATATTTCCAATACGGCGTCTTCCTCCATTTTTATTTTGTAAGCCCCATGAGTTTCCCAGCTTCCAAGGGTATTGATATCCTGATCCGGCCAAAAAATGTCCGTCATGTTTTGGATGGCAACCATTTGATTCATTACCGGTTGCAATATATCCGAAATTTGCGCCTGTGCCGGCACTACGTTACTCGACAAACCACTCCATCCGGCCGGTATGTGTAAAAGCTGCGTGTCGTAACCCCCTTCCACGGTAACTGTGAAATCGTCAATGTACATGCCTTCATCATTGATAATGTGATCACTGGTGAAATGAAAGCGGATTTGCACAAATGGATTGTTAACATAATTCGTCAGCGAATATGTTTTTTCCACCCATGTATTCTGGTTTCCGGTGTAAGTGTCAAGTGTCGTCCACTGCTGGCCGTCCGTCGAAATTTGCAGATACATAAAATCCCAGTTGTTCTCAATTTTATAACGGGTTTTAAATGAGAGTGAGGCGTCACTATATCCCATCAGGTTGAGCGGATGGAGCGTCGCATAATCACTCCGGTTGTTTCCGTAATTCCCATAAGGACTTTCAGTAAGGGAATGAATGGGGGAGTATGCATGCTGTGTGGTGAGTCCCCAATTTTCATCCAGATCCCAATAGGGTGTTCCGTTTTCAAAATCAATAAATAAGGGAAAACTAACCGGTGGCATAGGTGTTACGTTAACCCTGTTGGAAGGATCAGACTCTTCTCCTGAATCTGAGTAAATGGCGGTAACATAATATTCGTACTGTATGCCGTTTTCAACATCTATATCAAGAAAAGCATTGTTGTAACTGTCTGCAATATTGGTTCCATCGCGGTAAACTTTGAAATAATCAATGTCTTCCATACTGTCCCATTGGAGGTGCACCTGCCCATCGCCGGGGATGGCAACAAGGTTTCTCGGCGGATTGAGCATATTGGCCATTGTTACAACGGAGGCAAGCACAGCCTGCGTGAAGATCACAGCCTGTTCTTCGTGGTTGTAGCTCAGTCCAACCAGGTCGTTTGGTGTGTGGATGTATGGGCTGTAATTATCCACATCTTCGAAAGGGAAAATGCCCATATAGCCGTTGTTGTTAAAAGATGCATGGTCGCTGGTTCCCCCGATAAGGGTTCCGGGAACAACAAGGAAGTCCGGCAGATAGATCGCGGTGACATGCGTGTAAAAGTCGGCAAGTTCCTGGGCGCTTTGTGGGTATATAAGTGATGTCATAATGGTGGTATGTCCGGGTTTCAGGTAACCAATCATATCCATATTAAAATAACCCAGGATGTTCATACCTTCCTGCGCGCTTCGGCTGGCATAGGCAGCACTGCCGTAGAGGCCGTATTCTTCACCCGAAAATGCACAAAAGATAATGCTGCGGTCAAATTCATATTCGCTTAGTATCCGGGCAATTTCCATCACTCCGGATGTGCCGGATGCATTGTCGTCGGCTCCTGGAGCTAAAGCACTCCAGGAGATGGAGTCATAATGGCCACCCAATACAACATATTCATCCGGATATTTCGTACCGGTAAGCGTAGCGATCACATTGTCGCTGGAAGGGCCACCCGGCATGGTGAAATCCATTACTTCCACATCAAGTCCCCAACTGAGAAACTGCGCGGTGATCCATTGCTGGGCCATCACGCTCTCAAATGCATATGCATCACGAGTGCCGTAGTTTTCAAGATGCTGAACCCGGTCAGTTACAAAATCACCGTTTACCTGGTCCAAAAGGTATTGTACAAAAGGATCAGGTTCTGTTCGTGTAATTGCCGGAATGTATAACGGTGCGGGCAGTCTTGCTTCCTGTTCAAAAATACGTATCATGCCGTCGTTTTTTGCCGGCGGCAACTGCCCATACACTGATTCATCACTCCGAACGATCATAAAATGATTCTCGCTGTGGAGAATATCCGCCCGGTTAGCAATGATTTCCGAATATTCAGCTTTGCTTGTATGGTGGTCAAAATAAACAATATAATAACTGTATGGCCCCTCCCAGGGGTTTCTGTCCAGCAGTACCATATTATTGCGAGGGGCTGTTTCTGTGGAAGCAATAAGTTTATAGTCAGTGTAAAAATGAACTGTAACGAACGGGTTTTTCATTAATCGTTCCGTTTCTTCCATCCCTGAAGTGGGAATAAAAACCAGGTTGGAGGCAAGCAATACATTGGAAAATAATAAACAGAATAAAAGCAGGACTGATTTTTTCATTTTTGGGAAAAGCATTAATAAGAAATATGGAAGTATCAAGGGTGCTAAGATAATCATTTTCCCCGTTTTGCATTTTATAACCGGCAGTTTAAGCAGCATCTTGCTGATTAATATCTCTTTATAGGATGTTAAAAAATGAAAACTATCCTGCCAAGTCTCAAATATAGGTACGTGGTCATCTGTCTGGCATCGATCCCCGAAGTGCTCAAACGAACACTTGACTGTAAATTATGTATGATAATTTCTATATGTTTATAAATATTATGAATAAAGATAAAAAATAATGAATTATAAATGTAAAATGTACTATATTTGCGTTATAAAATGAATGAATACAAATTTGTAATAATATATTTTCGTTTGATTGTTTTTGAATAATTCTGATTATCATGAAAAAACATTTCCTGCGTATTGCAAATGCAGTCGATTTACGGTTTATTTTGCTGGTGGTGTTTGCTGCAGTTTCTGTCTGGTTGAGCTTTTCATACAGACAACAAATGGCCCAAGCTGCCGATTATCGTTATCAGCTTAGATGGTACGATAATGAGTTGAGCTTTACGCGCTTTAGTATGATGAGTCTTGATGATGCCTTCAGGGATAATTTATCCCGGGTTGGCATGTTGGCTGATGGAGCCGGCGTACATATTTTTAATCACCTGGAACCTGCTGCAAGGCCTGTTTTGTACCTGAATCAGGACGCATGCTCAGAATGTTACCATGAGACTCTTATCAGTATTGTGAACTATTTCTATGATTGTGATCGGTTTACCATTGTTTCGCATCCGTTAAACGAGCCTTTTTTGCAAAAGTTGGCTGCAAAAGAGTTCATACGCGATATTGAACTTGTTACCTGGTCAGTAGATCCGTTATATGCAAATGGCAGCTTGTACCCGGAGGCACAACTGATTCTATTTGATGAAGATATGCGGACAAGGGCTGTTTTTACCCTTGATTTTATGAAAGATTCGGGTTTTATGTGTCAATACCTGAATTGGATAGAGGAAGTTGTGACTAATATATAAACTGGTTTTGGTGTAAACACAGGAAGAAAAAGGGTGGGAAAAAGCGGTCCGTAAATTGCCTTTCCCACCCGGACCCTTCCCCTGAAAAGAAAGGAGGTCGTGCAAATGTAGAAATTATTTTAAATATCTGCAAATATAACCAAAAAAACACCTGGTATATATTGATTACGGATATAAAACGGCTTGGATAAGGTGTTCTTTATTTAACTTTTAAATCAGAGAAAAAAATGACAACAAAAATTGCAAAAAAAATGACAACATTGGCCATTGCCATATTCAGTATGATGTTTATCGCTACCAATCTCAGCGCTACCGAAGACGATATCGGTATACCCGGCGATGGTGGTGTGACCCATGTAATCTGTTACCACGAATCCCGGGTGAGTGCTGGCAGCACTTACTATGATTGCGGATCCTGCCGGAAAGTATATGATGAACGTGGACGCGGCAGACCCTCAAAATGCTGGCCTTCAAAAAGGTAGTCGATTTATGGTTGTGATATGTTTATGGCCGTTGGCCTGTTGACAAATGTACCATATCGATTCATCCAAAGATGATTGATCAAATTTTTTGATACTTTCGATGTTGAAGATATGGCGCAAAAAAAACTATTTTTGTGTAAATTTGTTGACTTTTGAGAAGCACTAAAAAAACATAACCTGTTTTTCGCTTCTTACATTGGCGAAATTTTACGCAATCCTTGCTTTAACCGTAATTAAACCTGGTGAGCCGGTATTTCGCTAAGACTACTGATTTTTATTTCAGTAAGACCTGCCTGTTTGCAGGTCTTACTGAAATAGCATAAAAAACAAAAATACTCTATGTGATGTAGATCGCTTGCAAATATGGTTGACCATCAAACTAGTTTGAAACCAAAACACCGGCCGGCTTGGTGGCCTGGTTATCCTAACGGGATCTCTGCAAATCCTTATAATTAAAACATGTATTAAAACGTCTATTAAAAAAAAAAGCAATGAAGGTTAAGCGTATTCTTTTGATCGGACTGGTTATATTCAGTCTTTCATGTCAACAAAAAAATAATCATAATTTAATGGTTATCAATAGCTTTCCTGATTCTTATGCCCTAAAGGGAGAACAAATATTTTCAGACCATTTTGGGGTAATGAATATCCACACAGCAGACAGTTTTCTTCTGCTCAGAACCAGGGGCGACATGCTTTTTCAGGTTTATAATAGCCGGACAATGGAATTCCTTGGTTCATTTGCCCGGCAGGGGAGAGGGCCTGACGAATTTATCAGCCCCAGGTTTTTAGGACAAATTGAGCAAATAGAAAATGATCTGGCTGTCTGGGTTTTCGACCCTGCCAGAGACCACACGCTATCACTGATCAATATCAGCCGCAGCCTGGCAGAAAACAACACTATCGTGGAAAAAACACAGGCATTCCCAAGAGATCTCTCCCCTTTTTACATGTTCCATGTGGATGATCATTTAATCACGGGAAGCACATCCGCATACAGTGAACTGTTTAGCCTGAATCCAACTAATGAGCTATTTGACATTAAAACCATTGCTGCGCTGGACGAGAGTTTGCTGCTTCCTGACGACCTGCAACGTCTCTTGCATTTTCACCGAATGGCCATTAAACCAGATAGAAGCAAACTGCTAAAAGTGATGCAATACTATCCCAGGGCTGATATATACTCCTTACCCGACCAATACGCGGATAATCGTTTGCCTGTGCATATGCTGGGCATCAGGACAGGCAGAATGCCACAAAATATTACTGCACAAAACATTCAGAATGAGGATATCATGCTGTTTTATGAAAATGTTTTCGCAGATAATGACAGAATCTTTCTCTTGTTAAAGGAACAACCGGAATACGAAATTCACAGGGTACCCAAAGAAGTATATATTCAGGTTTTTGACTGGGATGCTAACCCCCTTGTATCCTTTGCCATCGAAGATTATATATCATGGTTTACCGTTGACATGCCAAACAAAGCCATTTACGGAATTAACTATCTTGAGGACATAATCCTGCGTTTCGACATTGAAGGATTATTTGACTAAATATCAAAAACCCGAAAGAATCATGGGTATTATTAAGCGATTCTTTCCCTGGTTTCCTTGTAATGTTCCCATGAAAAAGATTCCAGAAATCCAAGGGCTTTCTTTGCTCCTAACTGGAATAATGCGATCTGTTTTTCCTTTGGCATATTGAAATCGAGCCAGAAAAACATCGGGTTGCCATTTTCATCTTTTTTGGCATCGGCATCTATGCTGCAAATCAATTGTTTGTAGTCGGGGTGACGCAGCAGGAAATCGTAATCGTGGAGTTGCCGCATGGTGCTGATCATTGCTCCGCAAAAGCCTGCCAGGTTGTTGGTATTTGAATATTGGTCACGCCATGTACTTAAACGGGCACCAAAAGTGGGTTTTTTGGGAGCTCCTGACGTCCTGTGAAAAGCGTTGATGGGGAAATTTGAAAGCATTCCTCCGTCTACAAAATGAACACTGGCAGGTATTTTCCCATGGTAACCTGTATGCCTGCGCCAAATGGTTTCTTCCTTGGGAAGGTTCGGGTCTTCTGTTTGCCCGGCGCGTGGAATATCCTTCACTGCCATAGGTTCAAAAAAGAAAGGCACCGACATGGAAGCCCTTACAAAGGCGGAAGGCTTCACACGATCAGGGTCTGCCCAGTATAGTTCGGCCATTTCCGGGAAACAAATTTTGCTCTTGGTGGTGATATCTGATGTGATGATCTTCAAACCGGCTTCTCTCTGTAGTTCTTCGCCGGTGACCCTGTCAGTAAGTTTTGGAAGTTCTTTCCTTAACGCCGACAGATCCCCCATGTTAGCTATACCTTCCAGCTCCAGGTATTCGTCTATCCACTGTTCAAAATCCGTACCGGGATTCATGCCAAGCTTGTCTTTCGCAGTATTGTAAATCAAACAAAGGTTTCGAATTCCATTGAGAATGACTCTCCGCTTTTTCTTTAGTATCCGTTCCGTTAGCTTTTTGAGCCTTGGCGGACCGTCAACCAAATCAAACAAGTTCTTGCTGCTTAGCATATCCAGGATCTTTTCGGAAACCGGTGTGCCGATTTTGCCCATAGCTGCTATCATCATGGTGTTTATGGCCCCTGCAGATGTGCCTGCAAGGCTGAAAAGACGTATGCCCGCCTGCTCAAGCATAAATGTATATCCGGCCAGGGCAATGCCAAGCATGCCGCCGCCTTCCTGGACAAGGTCAACATATTGGTTTCCTGATTCATCAACAATGTCAGAGTAGGCTTTTTGATCAAGTTTTTTCGCTTTTAATTCCTTCACCAGTTCTCTGGTTTCCGGTGCTTCGATGAAAGGGTTCATTGGTTTTTTCTTTAGAGGTTACCTTAAAATATTGCTTTCTTTACCGAACCACCGTGAACAGAATAGCACAGATATGAGCGCTAAACCGATCAGCGTAAAAACGGTAAGGAAGTATAATGAAAAATTCAGAGTCCCGGCAATGATTTCCTTTGTTGCCAGTGTGATGTTTATAATGGGTATAATGGCTGTTATGGCATTGTATTCTATTCCCGGAACCATTGCTATGGCCGCAGGGATGATCACCATGAAAGTCATGGGTGTAAGTATACTTTGCGCCTCTTTGTATGATTTTGCATAGATTGTGAGTGGTACCATTATCCCGGCAAAGAATATGGTAAGCGGCACCAACATCAGCAAAAGCAAGAGAACAAACTGAACGCTCAGGATACCAAGCACCACAGGCATGATGACATCAGGTAATCCTGCGGTGAGTCGAAACCCGACAAACAAACCGAGTATTGCCAAAACAGCAGAGATGATACCAGTTAAGGTAACAACTGAGAGTTTACCAATGAGAATCTGGATCCTTGAAACCGGAGTGGTGAGCAATGTTTCAAGGGTTCGCCTTTCCTTTTCCCCGGTAAAAAGGTCAATGGCCGGATACATGGCCCCTGTAAAGCAGAAAATGATAAACAAGTAAGGTAAAAAACCCCCGGCCAGCTTGCCGATCATTTCCTGTTGACTGGCTATATTAATAGATGTGGTTTGAAAAGGTTTGATAAACATCTCAGGAAGCTCCTTTTCTGCCAGCCGTTTCTTAACCAACTCCTGTTCAAAACTGCTCAAAACCCTGTCAATCCTTGTCTTACCCTGTATCCTTGCACCTGAAAAATATAATTCCAATTCAATAGCCCGCATTTGATTAAGGGCCTCTCCAAAACCTTCCGGCACCACCAATCCATACGAAATACTGTCCTGCCGGATCAGCGCTTCAAGCATTCCTGCATCTGCAATGGGAATAAGCTCCATTTTTTCCTGCTGGTTGATAAAGTCGGCAAGGCGTGTATCCTTGTCATTATTTACCCAGCCAATCCTGACATGGCGCACTTCTTCACGCTCCATAACCGACATTTGCAACCGGGTAATGCCAATAAACAATACAGGAAAAATCAATACCGGAACTAACACCATGATTATCAAAGTTCTTCGGTCGCGTAGAGTGTCCAGCGCCTCTTTCTTCATTATGGTAATGATGTTTTTCATTTTTTTGGATTTTATATGTCCTGACTATATTTTGCAAGTGATAGCAAACAATATTACGGAATAAAACCATAAAGGCTTAGTCGGTTATTCATATGTTTGCAATGGATCATATAACTGTTGAATGTTCAGCTTTGTTAATGATGTGAATAAATTCTTCTGTTAAATTGGCTGTTTGCATTTGATGTTTAAATCTTTCCATGGTATCGTTAAAAAGGATTTTACCATTGTGAATAATAGCAAGATCATCACAAAGCAAGTCTACCTCGCTCATGATATGCGAAGAAAAAATAACCGTTTTGTTTTGCTCTTTGCAATCACGAATTAATTCAATGATATTGCGTGCAGTGATAACATCCAGTCCTGCAGTGGGTTCGTCAAATACCAGCACATCCGGATCGTGGATCATCGTGCGGCAAATACTGACTTTTTGCTTCATCCCTGTTGATAACTTCCCGATCCGTTTATTGGCGAAATCGTGCATATCCATCAGGTCAAAAAGCCTTTCTTTTCTGTTTTCAAGGGTTCTTCGATCAACACCGTCGAGCGTTCCAAAATACCGGATTACCTCGTTCGGCGTAAGTCGTTCATAAAGACCGGTTGTTCCTGTGAGGAAACCCATCTTTGCACGCGCTTCTCTTGGTTTCTCCGAGAGTTCCAGTCCGCATACCCTAACGCTACCGCCAGTAGCCTTTAAAATTGTGGCAATGATCCGTAATGTAGTTGTTTTTCCCGCCCCGTTTGGCCCTAGAAGGCTAAATATTCTTCCCGGCTTGCAAAGAAAATTAACATCATCCAAAACCCTGATCGATTTAGTCTTGATGCCCATTTCATCACGCTGCTTTTTATTCAGGGGGAAATCTTTGCAAACGTTATTTACTTCTATCATATGATCAAAATTTAAACTTTAAAAAATCATTTCCCAAACAATATCTGTTTTGCCATTACTCTTTATTCCAATTTTCGGGACTTCAAAACGAAACAGGCAATGCTAACAAGCTGTGGATGCATGGATGCTCTAAAAATATCTGTTTTCATTCGGTGCATTACATGGTCGCTAAAAAACATATGAGTGACTGATTAGTGTTAAATCACCGGCGTTCATCATGTGTGCCGGACGCTTGATATACTCTGTGTTTTCCGGAATACCCGAGTAATTAAGCTCATTCAGATGTATATGAATGGCTTCACCGGCTCCTGTATAGAGATGCAGGATAATCCCTTCATCCGGTGGTGCCAGGTACATGAATCGCATCCAATCTGAATCCCTGAACGGACGTAAACGGCTTCTTGCTGATTGACCCACACCCATATCCAGTGTGCCGCCATTTTCGGTCAAAAAGTAGAAGTCCAGAAAATATGCGTCGGTATTTGCAACAATCTGAAGGCTAAGTTTTCGCTTACCATGACTGATGGTATCTGAAAGGACCTTCAGCATCGGGGGTACCGGATCAAAGCCGGGTGCTATATTGCCCTGGGCTACACCTGTATGATAAGGATAGAAAGGCGCCAGGGCGATATCGTCAGGTGACTCACCGATAAATTGCACCGTCCATTCATCCGGACGGTCGTCAAAACTAAGCCAGAAGCTCTGGCCTGAATTTCCGTCGGTTGCATGAATAATCCTGTTTTGCTTCCGGTATCTTTCAGTATAATCCAGTCCGGCAGAAAATGAAACGAGCAGAATAACACCGACCATACCCAATGCCGCAGGCAGCATCCATTTATTGATCCTGTATATTGCAAATACATGGGGAATAAGTAAACCCATCATCAATCCCGCAACAACCATATTGAAACCGATGAAGGATAAGCCCATGGCCAACTGGAAGAGATACATCAGATAAGGAAACCATAGCAGCAATGGTATGGCGCATATCACCAACAACAAGGACATGCGGATACTGTCTTCTTTCAGCTTCCTTATTAACAACAAAAGCAAAAAAGGAACTACACCTATCAGGAGTGGCCATTTGAACAAGTAACTTGCTCCTGTGACGGTAAAAGAAACGGCCAGCATGATTAGTGTCCAAATTACGATGGCACCGGAAGCAAGACTGTGGCTGTCAATGGGCTTTCTGTGTGCAAAAAACAAATGCAAAGGGATGGCAAGTGCAACCACGGCAATTTGCCAGGTAAACTGCCCGCCCCAAATCAGCAATACCATTAACAATAGGTATATGCTAATCATCTGGCTGATTTTTACGCCTTTTACCAACAGTTGATCATATAACACCGAAAAAGCGGCAACCAGGAACACAAAGCCCGCCAAAATGCCATTTTGATTGTACTGCAGCAGCTTCAGGTCATTGTTTGCATAATACGATTCAATGATGTGGTAAAGGCTATTTGTTCCAAGATAAATGATCATCAATTTGAAAAGAAAAGCAATACCCGCAAATAATACATGCAGGGGCTTGATTTTTTTCTTTGTGAAAGCCGTTATCAATATGCCCAAAATGATCAATGCAATGATGATGGCGATGGGGGGTACTGCGTTGTATGGGTAATACGCAAATCCATACCCAATAGTGTTGAAGTAAACGGTATCCCGGTTGGAATCAAAGTCCGGATCCAAATTGCCAAAATGCAATGCCAGTGCTGCGGCATGTTCGCCATGGTGCTGAATGGATCGTAAATCGGTGTTTTCTATATTATCACCCGCGGTGTGATAATCATAACTGCTGCCTATGTATGCAAAGTTCAGCCCCTGAAATCCCCTGGTTTTAAAAACCTCAAAATCTGTTGTAGTGGGCATCATCTTATAGATTTCTTTGCTGAGCGAATTTCCTGTGGGGAATGGCACAGCCCGGGCATATTCCTTTACGGTTTTGAGATTATTTTTTCCGGTTTCGAACATGAGACTTTGACCGCTTGTGCCCATGGCTTCAAAATTGATAACCATTTCAATATCAGAAATCCAGGGATGATCACGCATAAATGCCCTGGCACCCAGCAAGCCGTATTCTTCGCCGTCGGGAAAGAAAAAGATCAGGTCATTTTTTAGCGGCGGATTGTGCAGTAGCATCCGGACCAGCTCCAGCATGGTTATTACGGCAGCTCCATTATCCGAAGCACCCGGTGCATTGACTACCGTATCATAATGCCCCATAAACAAAATGGCTTTTCCGCTTCCTGTGCCGGGAATTCTCGTCAATACGTTGTGCAAGGTGGCGGCCCTTTGAGCCGGTGCATGATAATAGCTTGTTTTCTGCACGTGAACATCCAGATCCAAATTCTCGAGGTAGTTGACAATATAATGGCGGACTGCTTCATTGGCTTTGCTCCCGATCGGATTGGGATGGGAGGCAATAAATGGAAGGTGGACGGCAGCCCGTTGGGCTGAGAATACGTTTGCGGGAGCATCGGCAGGAACTACAGCGGGTGGTCGGTTCAGAACAAAAGACAACAGGATGATAGCAGTAATACCAATAGCTATTATCAGCCCGTGTAAAACGCTTTTTAAGTTTTTCATAGTGAAATGCGTGTTGGTAAATTTGTTTGCAGGTTGCGCGTATCCACCATCGTATAAATACAATCTCCTGGTTTCAGGATAGTATCATCAAATGTAAAAAAAATATCAAAATGTTTTACTGTCTGGATGATAAATCGGGTGCCCTGGAAAGACGTATATAAGGTGGAAAAGTGAAAATGTCGAAATGTTGAAATATCGAAAGGTGAAAATGATTTAAAGCCAATAAGTTAAAGGTCTTACCTGAGTTTTCGCCTTCTGACTTACTATTGCTTCCTTACTGCATACTTCATTTGAAAAGATCTTCTTTGAGGACACCGTATTCATCAAAACCTTTGCGTGAGGTAAAGAATAATGAAAGGCTGATACTCAGAGTTACGGAGGTAAATATTGCCAGCATGATGGCGATCTGGTATTTGATGGCAGTATCGGGAGAGGCACCGCCAAGAATCTGTCCAGTCATCATACCCGGTAGAAATACAACCCCCATGGTAGCCATATTGGCAAGAAAGGGTCTCATCGCTGCGATCACCGCCTCGCGGAAGAATGGCATTTGTGCTTCTCTTATTGAAGCACCCAGCGACAGCAGATAGTGATATCTTTTCTTTTCCTTTTGCAGAGACTGATAAAAGTGGGAAATGCCAATGATCACACTATTCAGTGAGTTCCCCAGCAACATGCCGCCCAATACCACAAGCAGTTGGGCCGTGAAAATGCTTTCAGGGTTTACAACAATACCTATAAAATAGAGTAACGAAAAACCCGCACCAAAGAAATAGGATGCGAATATGGGTATGAAAAAGTGTCTGAAACGTAAACCACTGCTCATCATGGAGGCACCGGCCGCAAAAATGATCATGATGATTACCCAGCCGGTATTGATATATGGATTATCTACATCAAAAAGGTAAATCAACAAAATAGACACAAGAAACAATTGAGCGGTCATGCGTCCGGTGGATACGAACATTTTTCTGATAATTCCCAGGCGCACCCACCAGGAGAGGCCCGCGGGAATGATCAACAGGGCGAAGCCCAAAAGCAGACGAATCAGGGTGATATCGGGAGCGGCTTCTGTCATGCGTCCAGCGTTAAAGTTTGAATGTCATGTTCATACCAGTGCTGATCATGGCTAACTATCACCAGCGTAGCGTTTTTCATAGACAGGAAATGCCCGGTAATTTTTATTTTAAGATTTGCATCCAGGGCAGATGTAATTTCATCCAATAGATAGATGGGCCGTTTTAACAACAGTGCGGTGATAATAGCGACCCTTTGCAACTCCCCGCCGGACAAATCCTCCAGGCGATGCTCCGGGGTGACTCCATTCATCCCGAACAGATCAAAGTACTTTTCCACATCTCTTCGGTCGTATGTCAAATGCCTGTTGTTTCGATATGAAAAAACTTCTTTGATAAAAGATTCAGTTTTGCCGCGGCCAAGTTGCATATCCTGGCTCACATAGGCCATCTTCAAACGCTGCGACCAGATGTTATTCCTGTTCTGAGTCTCTTCATCAATGATGACCCGGCCACTGTCGGGTTGAACCAGCCCCAGGATCAACCGCAAAATGGTGGATTTCCCCGTGCCTGAATCTCCCCGGATTAACAGTCTGCCTCCCGCTGGAATTTTTAATGATACATTTCTGAGGATTTGTCGTTGCCCAACAGAAAAGTCAATATTTTGCAGCTCTATCATTGACTGAAGACGTTTGACTATCGTTTCTTTTGTTTGTTGATCAACTGTTGCAGCATAAGCTTGTTTTTCTCATACATCGCCTGCGTCTGCTGGTGATCAACGGAGAAATTCACCGATAACCAGGTGCCTTCTTTCAGGTTCTCGGGCAGAAAACTGATGGGAATGTGCAGAACCGCATCCTGATCTTCAATAAGAACAGTGGCAATACCATCTGATATTTTGTCTACGACCGCCTTCATGATATTTTATGTGTTTAATTTGTCTTAATGAGTAAAATTCTGAAAAGGTAAAAATGTATATTGCGGATGAATCTTCGACTTGTTCTTACATTTAATCGTTCATATTATTTTGCGTGTCCGGTTTTTATCGCTGAAGCACAAAAGCTCCGGATTCCTGTATGACAAATCATAAAACCAAACGTGTGATCCAGACTATAACTCTGCTTTTGACATTTTCGGGCTTTGTTGTATTGTTGCATTTTAAAGGTTTTCCATCGCGTTAACTCCAGCTTTATTAATTGTTTTTCAGGATGACCTCATAATTCACGCCGTCGGTTTCTATAATTACATGTCCATGCAGATCATTGCGGTATACCTGGGTTTCAATGGCTGCCAGCCTTTCTAAAACAGGTTGATGGGGATGTCCGTAAGGATTATCCTCACCACACTGAATCACACTTACCCGGGGATTCACCGCAAGCAGGAAAGGCATGGTGGAGCTGGTGTTGCTGCCATGATGACCCACTTTTAAAATATGACTTTGCAATAGATCCGGATCTTTCAATACATCCGCCTCGCCTTCTTTTTCCAGGTCGCCTGTAAGAAGAATCCTGATGTTGCCCAAATGAACGCGTGCTACGATGGACGCATTATTTAAATGGTTGCTGCTCGGACTTACAGGATGCAGCAACTCAAAGTATGCATTGGGAGACAACTCTCGTTCCATTCCTTTTCTGCCAATGGTAAATGGAATATCATAAAGGTCAATGGTTGCCAGGTACTCATGGAATGTGTTGGTGGTATGCACAACACCGGGATCGAATACTTCACCAATTTCAAATTCGTGAAAAATCCCGATCAGTCCGCCGATATGGTCTGCATGGGGGTGGGTGCCGATCACATAGTCAATGCTTTCAACGTCCAGGCTTTTGAGATACTCCACCACTCCGGAATTTCTCACACCACCGTCTACCAGCAGGTTTTTCACCGGTGTGGAAACAAAAATGGCATCCCCTTGTCCAACGTCAATAAAATGGACATGATAAACATCATTTTCTGAGGGAATGACGAACACATTGTCGTCTGACCCGCAGGAAATACATAGGAATAGAAATAGGGTAAGGATTGGAATAAGATATGGACTTGAAGAAAAGAATCGTATTTGCATAGGAGTTTGTTTTTACGAAAAGAGGCTTTGTTTCATCCAAAGCTCTGCTAACCAGTTTTTTTGTTGCTATTGTCCGGTTCTAATTATGAAATGAATTGATCTGCTAAGCATGATGGGATTTAGCCGGAATCACCAAGCAATTCAAATAATTACACGGACCATAGTGATTTATTGTGTTTTTCATACAAAGATAATTAAGTTTGCAGAAGTTAAGAAGCCGGCACCTGGCAAATATTTCATTCGGTAATTTTATCGGATTGTCCGGTAACCAAACCTATGGAACGTCAACGGATTTTGCGCATAATAATCATAATACAATCTTTTTGTCCTTGTAAGGTTTTTATTATTTTTACCAGCTGAACCATCATTAATCACTTAACTGTATATACCATGTCATCAAAAGGAGTAGATTATTACAAACAAGCTGCAGCACGAGCCATGGAGTGGCATGCTGAAAACATCAGAAAAATGAAGCAATGCCGCTTTGACACCATTGCTGTCCATGGAATTTATTCCATGCAGGAAGCGCTTGATTTTAACCAGGGTTCCATCATAGAGCCGATTTACATGTCTACATCACAGACATATCGTGATTCTGATGAGATGGAAGCTGCATTGGGCTACCAGATCCCCACCTGGTGCTATGCCCGCATTGCAAACCCCAGCATTTATTACCTGGAGGGTGTTCTTGCCCTGCTGGAATCCTACGGTGCGGGCGTGGATACTTCCTGTATTGCCACTGCGTCCGGGATGGCAGCCATCCAAAGCGCCGTTGACCAGTTCCTGGTGGAGGATCCAAAGCGGCCCAATCAACCCATGAACTTTGTTGCTACCTGCCAGGTATATGGAGGTACATTCCAGCAATTTGCCATCCGAAAGGAAAAGGAACGAAATATTGAGTGGCGCAGGATCATCAATAGCACAGATATGGATGAATGGGCCTCGAAGATTGATAAAAACACCCGTTTCCTTTATGGCGAAATGCCAAGTAACCCCTCACAGGCCTTTTTTGATGTAAAGAAAATTGTGGATCTTGCCCATAAACATGGTATTCCTGCTATTTTTGACTCCACGGTGGCTACACCTGCGTTGCTCAGACCTCTGGAATACGGTGCGGATATCGTTGTGCAGTCTGTTACCAAGTCATTATTTACCAGCGGATTTGGTATTGCTGGGGCCGTCATAGCCCGGAAAAATATCACTTCCAATATCGACAATCCAGAGATGAAGGCCGATTTCTGTGCATATCTGAAGCAATTGCCAAACCGCGATAACGGACCAAATCTTTCTCCAATGAATGCCATCCTGGCCCTCAATGATATCCGTACCATCAGGCACCGCATGGATATCGCCAGCCGTAGCACGATGAAAATAGCCCGTTATCTTAAGCAACACAAACACATAGAAGGGGTAGATTACCTTGGCCTGGAAGAGCATCATCTGCATAAGCTTTCTTCTGAATATATGTTTCTCGTGGATGCTGAACATGATGAACAATATGGAGTACCCCAGAATCGCTACGGTCATCTGATGTCGTTCCGGGTGAATGGCGGAGCCAAAAATACCAGAAAGGTATTTGACGCCATGCAAAGGATCTGGCGGGCTACCGACCTTGGACGTATCAAATCGGTGGCTACCATCCCCGCCATTTCCACCCATTCGCAGCAAGGGGAGGAGGGACGCAAACTTGCCAATATACCGCCAAACCTGGTACGACTTTGTGTGGGCCTTGAACACCCCGACGATATTATCAATGACCTTGATCAGGCCTTGTCGGTACTCGACGGAAAGAAAATCAGCATGACATTCCCCGAATATTCCGCAGGCGGTGCATCATCAGCTCGTATTGGATAATATCAGGAACCATTTACACATCTCACGATGAAAGCAATCAGCTATTACTCTACCAACCTGAAAGCACCGGAGGTGTCCTTCCGGGATGCCCTCCTGAAGGGGCAAGCCCCTGACAGAGGACTTTATATGCCCGATCACATCCCTGTTCTGGACGACGAAACGCTCAAGTCCTTTTCGGACCTGCCCTATCACAAGGTGGCCTATCATGTACTGGAAGCCTTTCTAAATAAGGAAGTCCCCCGTGATATCATTGCAGCACTCGTGGAAGATGCCTATGATTACCCGGTCCCACTGGAAAGGGTTGACAGGCGGCAATATGTCATGAGACTCGACCAGGGACCGACAGCCTCTTTCAAAGATTTTGCAGCAAGGATGATGGGGCGTCTGATGAATCACTTTCTGGAGAAGGAAAATCGCGAATTGCTTATCCTTACCGCTACCTCAGGTGATACCGGCAGCGCGATTGCCAATGCTTTCTATGGACTTGACAACATCAAGGTGCTTATTCTCTTTCCCGAAAAGGAAGTTACAAACAGGCAACGCAAACAGATGACAACGCTGGGTCAGAATGTATCGGTAATTGCCATTGACGGCAAGTTTGACGACTGCCAGGCGATGGTAAAACAGGCCTTTGCTGATCCGGATCTGGACATGCTTAACCTCTCCTCGGCTAACTCAATTAACATCGGTCGGCTTTTGCCACAGGCAGTTTACTATTTTTATGCATGGGCCCGGCTGCGGGAACAAACAGATGAAAAAGCTGTTTTTGTGGTACCATCCGGAAATTTTGGCGACATGATGGGAGGGATGATTGCACGGCGGATGGGGTTGCCTGTAAAGCGCATGGTGATTGCAGTTAATGAAAACGATGAATTTCCAACGTTTTTGCATACAGGTAAATATGAGAAAATCGAACCTTCGCGTAACTGCATATCCAGCGCAATGAATGTGGGGCATCCCAGTAATCTTTCCCGATTGGTTGCATTATACGGAGGCGTGATGGATGAGAAGGGTACGATCCATAAGATGCCCGATATGGCGGACATGCAAAGAGATATTGCAGCAGTTTCCGTTGACGATGGGGAAACCAGGCAAACCATCGCGGATGCCTGGAACAATTACCGGTTGTTGCTGGAGCCACATGGTGCCGTTGGTTGGGCCGGACTTCAGCATTATCTCGAAATGATTGATGAAAAAGAACGCAACGAGCTTTTTGTGGTGCTTGAAACGGCTCATCCGGCAAAGTTTCCGGAACAGATCCGTCAAATACTGGAATTTGATCCGGAACTTCCACCCAGCCTGATAGGACTGGAAGATAAGGAAGAGAAATTTGATTCCCTCAAGCATAGTTATGATGCTTTTAAACAATACCTTGTGGATCATTACATGAAACACCCATGAGAGGGGTTAGACACACAGGGG
>REEA01000088.1 GCA_007695305.1 Bacteroidia bacterium | reverse complement strand
TCCGTTTCCTGGAACTTCTTATCCGTTTCCTGGAACATCTGCCAAACCTTTTGAAAATTCAGCGGCTGTTGCTGAGAGTACATTCCGTCGTCGTCATTGACCATGCCCGGATCGTTCATGTTATCCTTGTCATCTTCTGCCATTATTCGTATTTTTCTACAAATATAACATATTATCATTTTAATCAGGAAATATATTTTACTGAATTTCTGCTATCGGACAAATTTAACGGTTAAACGGTCGAATGAAAGTGAAAGCATTTGCCTTCGTGCATTTTTCTTTGTGCACTCTGTGGTGAAAAAAAATCACCATAAATTAAGAAAAAATCAATTATTACGACAGCCCTTTGAAAAACTCCTGTAATTTATTATCTTTAAAATTTATTAATATAGACTACATTCTGGTATTCACATAAAATATCCAAGCCATGCACAATTTTACAACACTAAGGTTCATGCTTCTCCTCATAGCGACGATGCCTGCTTTACAGCCGGCATTGGCGGGAGAGCTCTTTTCCACTTCATTTTCGGTGGCAGCTAACTGGGATAACCCAGGTGGCGCCTGGGGAAGCTACAACGAAAAAACCTACACGGAGGGCGGTTGGCACTTCCACAGCAGCAGCGCGGTCAGAGGCACCTCAGCCGAAAGCTTTGGCGGTTCCGATTACTCCTTTCGCGACCGCGACATTTTCAGCATCCACAACACCGCATCCGTCAGCAACATGTCGGGCTTCAGCCTGCAATTGCGCGACTGGATGCTCAGCACCGGTGAAAACAGAAACCTCAACGTGAGCTACGACGGGGGCAGCACCTGGGAAACAATCATCACCATCAACAAAGACTGGTTCGACGCATACCAGGTTTACCAGGAGTTTGTCCACATTTTCCCGGATGGCCCGAAAAATTTCAACTCCGAAGACTTCCATATGGTCATCGAAGGCGGAGGCAATACGAACAACGGCCGTATCAATATCGGCCAGTTCAAAGCGCTGGGAGAAATTACCGTGGTTGCAACCCCTGCCTTTAACCCCGCTGGGGGAATTTACTTCGGCAGCGTGGACGTGTCCATCAACTGTGCCACCCCGGATGCCGACATATACTATACCCTTAACGGAACAGACCCTACCATAAGCGACTTCCTCTACTCCACCCCCATCAATGTCGCGGAAGATCTCACCATCAAAGCAAGGGCTTTTGCCGACGGACTAGAACCCAGTGAGGTGGCCGAAGAAACCTACCTGATCCGCACCCTCATCCTGGAAAAGAATTTCGATGATGAAAGCCTTTTTTCCGGAGGCTGGACGGTGTATAATTTCATTCCGGGAGCCAACACCTGGACCATTGCCTCCTTTGCAGGAAACCATTATGCCATGATCACCGAGCATGAAAGCAGTCCTGAATATCCCCATTCCTGGTATATTTCACCGGAAATCAACCTTTCGGGGCTGGAAGAGGTTTCTCTGTCCTTTTACACACAGGCCGCTTTCCGCGAGGGCGATGCACTTTCGGTGGTGATTTCCTCAGATTATGGTGGAGGAGCACCTGCCAAGTCCGGCTGGAACACCCTGGAGGTAACCCTGGATGACCATACAGGCGCGGGCTTTGGATCATGGACCTTTTCAGGAAACATCGACCTGAACGATTATGACGGAAAAATACATATCGCTTTCAAATACGAGTCGGACGCCGGCAATTACGGCAGGTGGCATGTTGATGACATCCTCATCACAGGCGTGGGTGAAATTGAAGTAGGAGACGAATTCATCAATCTTTCTACCGAAAGCCTGCCATCCTTCAGAGAGGTATATATCGCCCATGATTCTGAACATATCCCCCACGGATCAGATGTGCAGTTCTATTACGTGGAGGCGGGCGGACTGACCGAAGACCTGCAGATAAATGCCGGATCACCTTTGAAGATATCCCTGCATTGCACGGATCATTTTGGAACCACCCTTAATTTAAATCCATCGCCACAGGGAAACATTTCTTCCACACGCATTTACGTCCGCGCTTTCCCGGAGGCCGAAGCAGCATTTAACCCGCAGATCACGCACACCTCAACAGGGATTACCGAAACCCTCATCACATCTGTTGAAGGGATCTCCTCCCAAATACCACCCGGCTATTATTCCACTGCAACAGGCGAGGGAGAAGAGCTTATGCTACAGCTGCACCGGATCATCCGTGGGCATACCAGACCGGCCTATAATGACATCTGGGAACATTTCACGCTTACAGACAGCAAGTTTAACGGGAAAGTCTGGGATATCTTTAGCGATGTACGCTGCGAAGAACCTCCTTATGAATACACGTTCTTTGAAGATCAACAGGGAGACCTGGAAGCGCCCAACGAAGAGGGACATGTCTATAACCGTGAACATTCCTGGCCCAGAAGCTGGTGGGGCGGTGGTGTAAGTCCTACGGACACCATGGACACTGATATATATCACATCTATCCCGCTGACAGGTGGGTCAATATGCAGCGTTCCAATTTCCCTTTCGGGGAAGTCAGTAGCCCCACATGGGTGTCGCAAGCCGGTAACAAACGGGGAAACAACACCTATGGAAACGTTTACTCAGGCTTTGCGTTTGAACCCATTGACGACTTCAAGGGCGATTTTGCCCGCACTTATTTTTACATGGTTACCCGATATATGAGCGAAGTAGCCGATTGGGCCGCTTATGATATGGTAAACAACATCCTGGATGGCACATCATGGCCTGCCTTCCAGGTATGGTATGTGGATATGCTTCTGGAATGGCATGAGAATGATCCGGTAAGCCAGAAAGAGATTATGCGCAACGATGCCATTTATGAAATACAGGGAAACCGAAATCCCTTTATTGACCATCCGGAGCTTGCAGCCCTGATATGGAGTGACTTGCCGGAACCACCGCCGGCGGAGCTCTGTAACATGGATTTCGAGGAATGGTTGAATGACCTGCCTGTTTGCTGGTACGGAGATCGTTCAAATATCGGACAAAGCAATGTCTTGCCCTATGCTGATGACCCGCAATCCGGCTCTTTTGCCGCTCAGCTGATCAACACCGGTTCAACCCACCGGAGGTTTACAACCCACGGTGTGCCGGCGGAAGAAGGTATTTCCTACAAGATTACCTTCTGGGTAAAAGGTCAGGGGGAAATTCGGACAGGATTGTTCGATGAACGGGCAACCGGATCCGGATATGCCCCTTACAATGACTATGTCATTGTTGATTCAGACAGCTGGTCGGAACACTGGCAAATTGTTGAAGCGGTCAACACCACCAATATCGCCGAATATATATTCTCGGTAAGAAACACAGGGGAAGCCGGCGGGCATATACTCCTGGACAACGTCAGCATTCAGGAATATGAGGAAATCACAGACCCCATCGAAGTGGCAAATATTGCGGCTTTGCGAGAGGGTGAAGTGGGCGGGCTTTATCATGTCACCGGAGAAGTCATTCTGACCTTTCAGACTGACAACCGGAACCAAAAATACCTGCAGGATGCCACCGGTGCTATCCTCATTGATGATAATAATGGTGTGATAACCACGGAATATAACCTGTATGATGGGATAACCGGACTTACCGGCACGCTGGGAATATACCAGGATATGCTGCAACTGGTGCCTTCCCTTGATCCCGGCGCTGCCGACAGCTTTGGCAATGTTGTAGAACCGGCAGAGGTCAACCTTGCAGATTTTGACCAGTCATACGAGGCCATGCTGGTACGTATCACCGGTGTAACCATCGATCCCGGTGCCCATGAAACATTCCAGATGGCAACCGGTTACCAGTTATCAGATGCAACGGGAACCGGCACCCTTCGCACACAATATGATGACCTGGATTACCTTGACCAGCCTATTCCTTCCGGACCACAAAATATCACGGGAGTTGTACACCAACGTTTTGAAGACACCCGCCTGGTACCCCGCTCTCTCGATGACTTTGAAGAGCTGGCCGAACCAAACCTCACGGCAAACCCCACCACCCTCACAGGCTTTCAATATA
>REEA01000090.1 GCA_007695305.1 Bacteroidia bacterium | reverse complement strand
AAAACACGCAAAATGCGCAAAGAAAAAAATAACCGGTAAACACAGGTTGTACCTGGCCGCGACTTTGGCAAATGTGCAAATCTGGAAATACACCCCGTAAAAGCATCCTGTGAAGATGGACATTTACCCGGGTGTTTTTGGCAAAGGTGGGAAGGGGGCGGGAAGATGCAAAACAAAAAATAATTCGACCGCCAAATTTATCCTGTTCAATGCGAAGCATATTTAACAGGAGGCGGTAAATGTAAATAAATCAAGGATACATTATTCTACTTTCACCCGGGAAAGGCAAAGTATGACCATAGAATTAACCCCAACCCTCACAATTGGTGGCGGACTGCAAATTCATAAACCTACAATCACTTTCTTCACCAAAATGCCTTCTCCACTTCGGAGGCTAACCGTATATACGCCCGGCTGCAAATCATCTGTGGATATGGCCACACGCTGCAAACCCGGTTGCGCGACAACCCGCTGCCTGACCAACCGCCCATGCTGATCGTGGATCAATACCAAGGCTTCGCCCGGACTGTGATGGTTGAAAACCACCCACAAAATATCGCTGGCAGGATTGGGGTAAACACGCCATGATGCCAGACCGGTATCGCTTACAGACGTCTCATCCTGCACAAAACCTGCACTGATGGTATGGTCGCCGGTCACCGCTTCAAAGGTGTACTGAGAAGCCGCGGCATCCCATCCCCCATCGGATGAAAGATCGATGGGCGCACCGTCAATTTCCACGTAACCCACAAGAAAACCATCATCGGGAAGGATGTCAAACACCTGATCGGTAGCATGGGGGACGTCAATTTCCCCTTCAGGAAAAATGCTTCCGTTTTCGCCTGCCTGTGCAAAGATGGTGTATACATTCAAGGCAAAATGTCCAACCAGGGTTCTGTCTGCCTGAGCCGTGAACGTGTAAACAGAGCCCATCGGCTCATCACCATCCATTACAACCTCTTCATCTTCAGTCCAGTGAACAAAATGATAGGCTTGCCCGGGCAAAGCTTCCAGTGTAACTTCGTCGCCATACATATACTCGCCACTGCCGGTGATGCTGCCAAAATCAGGGTCGTTGGGTACAGCTATTATGTTATATACAGGTGTTTCACCCAAAATGGTAAATGGTGCCGCACTGACAATGGAAGCACTTTCGTCGTTGGCGAACACGGTCAGTCTTAGATGTACCTGGTCTGAACCATATTGCGGGATGTGCCACTGATGCCGTCCGTTGTTGGGCAAGCTATCGGCCACCGTCGACCACGGACCTTCCGCTCCATGGGGTGATATTTCAATTTTAACATGGGATCCTGCATTACCGGGAACAGCGGAGGCCCAGTGGATGAATCGGACCGCTCCCGGATGAAAGGTTTCGTGTCCTTTGGGATACAAATTCTGTATCCACAGTTCCTCCGGTTCAGTCGTTTCTGCAAATACATAGAGTTCATTCATGTAATTCCACCAAAAATCACCTTCATTTGCCAGGAGCACGATATCTGCATGGCCGTTGCCCGTCAGGTCGCCGCCGGTCGTGAAAGCCCTGGCATTACCTGGTGTTCCTTCTGTGTTGAAAGTGGCTGCCGGTGTCCAATTACCCTCACCATCGCCAAACCAGATCTGTATAGTACCGCCGCCAAAAGCTGCCAGATCGGTAAACCCGTTGGCATTCATATCCCACAACTGCGTGAGAACATAGGATCCGGAAGTGGGCAGATTTCCCGAATAGTCCACCCAGCTCTCCGTGACGGCATCAAACTCATACACTTTTACAGCACCGCTGAAAGTAGTAAAAGCTATTCCGTGACTGCCGTCATTGTTCACGTCTCCCACTGAAACACCCATGAAGTAATCAAACTCTCCCAATGCCGGCAGGCCATTGTCGTTGTTTACAAAATTTCCCTCTCCATCGCCAAAGAATGCCGTCCCAAGGGCATGACCGGCGACAAAATCCAGGTGTCCATTGTTGTTCAGGTCGGCAAACCGAATGAGGTTGTCAGAATTGTTTCCAAGCATTCCAAAGCTGGGTGTCCATGAACCGTCGCCCTGATTAAGGTAAACATGAAAACCGGCGCAGCAGCCAAAGGAGACGCTCACCAGATCGAGCAATCCGTTGTTATTCACATCCCCCAGATCGGTGCCAAACATGCCCCAGGTTTCGCCATTGGTTGCCAGCCCCTCATTCCATGCCGTCCAGTTCATGCCTGTCCCGTCGCCCAAAGCCACCTCGATAAGCTGTCCGCCAAGGTCGCCAGTGTCGTAATTGTGATGCATACCGAAAGCAATATCCTGCAAACCATCATTATTCACATCTCCCACGGCGATACCGCCATAGCCAAAATTTCCTTCCATGTGCAAACTAAAGTTTCCCTGACCATCGTTAAACCAAACCATCACACCATGCTGGGTGGAATTGATAAAAGGAGATCCATGGTCACCGATGGATAAAATATCAACAAAACCATTGTTGTTTATATCGACCATGGCAAAATCGGTCCGCCCCCCTTCAAAGGTTGGCTCATGAAATCCGGCAGTAAGCCTGACAAAGGAAAGGTCTGTTTCCGGACTCCGGGGTTTTTCGGCTGTTGATGTTAAAGTTGAGATCATGCAAAACAGGGCACAGGTAAACAATCGCTTCATGGTCAGAAATTTTTATGTGAGGTAAGAAAAAGCAAGGGTTGTTTGATTTTATCCGTTTTCCCGTTTGCAAAATAGTCATTTTTTTTATTTCTGAAAAACGGCTTCATACATCGCCACCTTCACCTCTTTACATTTTAAAACATTTGTATTTTTTCTTTATTTAGTTGTATGATGATGGTATTGATAAGTTAAATCATTCGTTTTCAAGATGGCGTTTTTTTATGCCACAAGAAAAAAATGACGTATATTTGCAATACTGAGTATATCGTAGCATTAACAGCCGGTTGCTTTTCCCAACAGGCTCTTTGATGGTACACTGGGGCATATCCCTTGTTGGTATGTCCCGTTTTATTTCAACAAAAAGTATTACCATGGGCTTGCCATTACAGGTTTTCTTGTTTGGGTTGCTGACTGTTTTTATTGTATTGCTGGTGGTTGTCGCAACAGGCAATGCCATCATTTGGTTTGTAAACCGTTACATTGGTGCTCCTGCCCAAGAGCCAGGGAAGCCCGGCAGCGGTCAGCTTCTGTCGCACTCCGGCCGTATTGCAGCCCTTACTGCGGCTGTCAGTACGGTAACAAGAGGTCGTGGCAGGGTAACAAACATTGAAAAGCTCTGATATTCAAATTTCCTAAGATTCATAAAAGACCATCATTGATATGCAAAAGATTAAGTTTTCATTGGTTTACAGGGATATTTGGCAGTCGGCGGGGAAATATGTGCCCCGTGTTGATCAGCTGACAGCCATTGCCCCCCACATCATCGACATGGGTTGTTTCGAAAGGATTGAAACCAATGGCGGCGGCTTCGAGCAGATCAACCTTCTGTTCGGAGAAAATCCCAACAAGGCGGTACGCGAATGGACAAAGCCTTTCAGAGAGGCCGGCATACAGTGCCAGATGTTGGAGCGCTCGCTCAACGGTATCCGCATGCAGCCGGTTCCTGCCGACGTGCGCAAACTCATGGGACGTGTAAAACGTGCGCAGGGAGTAGATGTGGTAAGGATCTTCTGCGGCATGAATGACCCGAGAAACATCATCGACTCCATCCGCTATACCAAAGATGCCGGCATGATCGCGCAGGCGGCACTCAGCATCACTTTTTCAAAAATCCACACCGTTGCATACTATATTGATCTGGCCGATCAATTGATAAAGAACGGGGCTGACGAAATCTGCCTGAAGGATATGGCTGGCATCGGTCGTCCGGTGTGGCTGGGTAAAATTGTCAAAGGCATCAGGGAAAAGCATCCTGATATCCCCGTCCAGTATCATTCCCACTCAGGACCCGGTTTTGCCATGGCTTCCATCCTGGAAGTGGCCCGGGCCGGGGCCGAATACATCGATGTGAGCATGGAACCCCTCTCCTGGGGTACAGGACATGTGGACGTGCTGGCCGTGCAGGCTATGCTCAAGGATGCAGGTTTTGAAGTGCCCGAAGTAAACATGAAAGCATATATGAAGGTGCGCAGCATGAACCAGGAGTTCATGGAAGACTTTCTGGGCTATTTCATCACGCCATCAAACCGGCAGATGAACTCCCTGCTGATCTCTTCGGGCCTCCCCGGAGGGATGATGGGATCGCTGATGAGCGACCTGGAAAAAAACCTGGCAGACCTCAACCGCTGGCTCGACAAAAGAAACAAACCGCTGCTCAATGAAGACAAGTTGCTGGTGAAGCTTTTCCAGGAAGTGGAGCACATCTGGCCCATGCTTGGATATCCTCCGCTGGTAACACCTTTCAGCCAATATGTGAAAAACATGGCCGTGCTGAATGTCACACAGATGGTCAAAGGCGGAGAACGCTGGGAAATCATCCCCGATAACGTTTGGGATATGCTCACCGGCAAGCTGGGTAGTTTACCCGGCAAACTTGCACCGGAAATCAAAAAACTGGCAGAAAAGGAAGGCAAAGAATTCTTCACCGGAAATCCACAAGAACTTTATCCCGACAAGCTGGATGAATTCCGCAGGGAAATGGATGAAAACGGCTGGGATTATGGTGAGGATGACGAAGAATTGTTCCAGCTGGCCATGCATCCCGAACAATACAGAAATTACAAGTTAGGAAAAGCAAAGCAAGATTTCGAAAAAGATCTGGAAAAACGCAGGGAAGAAGGGGGCGGACTGTATCAGAAACCAATAATTGTGAAGCCGGATGAGCAGCCCCAAACGACAGAAAAACAACAATTGCAAGGTGCCGCACCCGAACCGCTGCCTCAAACCATGCTGGTGGATGTAAACGGGGAAAGCTTCCGGGTAACAATCTCCTATGATGAACAAGGTGAGTCGCAGGAAACAGTACCGCAAGCGCAGAAGGACGCTAATCCCCCCCTTCCCGCTAAGGAAAAAATAAACACTGAAGAGATCCTATCACCCCTGTCGGGTAACTTTTACCTGACCAAAGAGCGATCGGAAAAACCACTGAACGTCGGTGATCAGGTAAAACAGGGAGATGTGCTCGGCTATATTGAAGCCATGAAAACCTACAACACCATACGCAGCGATAAATCCGGAAAAATCGCGAAAATTCTGAAAGAAAACGGGGCTGAAGTGTTTGAGGATGATGTGCTGTTCCTTATTGAAGCATAGCATTTGTCGGCAAAGGACCTGCACGGTGTCATTTAAAAGGATAATCAGATGAGTGCTTTGGAAAGGCTATACAACATTACCGCTTTTGGCGACCTGTGGAGCGGTCCCGGTGCCATTCTCATGCTGGCCATTGGCATCTTTCTGTTGTTCCTGGGGATCAGGAAAAAGTATGAGCCCTTGTTGCTTGTTCCCATTGGTTTTGGTGTGATCCTGGCCAACCTGCCAGGCGCGGGAATGGGCATTGTACCGGAGGAGATGGTCCGTTTTGAGGATGGGCGCTATATGAACCTGGTCGAGATCGCCGGGGAGTATGGCATCATGAATTTCCTCTATTATATGCTGATTAAAACAGGATTTCTGCCGCCCATCATTTTTCTGGGTGTAGGAGCACTCACAGATTTTGGTCCCATGTTGCGGAACCTTCGTCTCTCCCTGTTTGGAGCAGCTGCGCAGCTGGGCATTTTTACCGTGTTTTTTGCGGCCATTGCTGTTGGCTTCACGCCGCAGGAATCCGGTGCGCTTGGTATCATCGGCGGTGGCGATGGCCCCACCGCAATCTACATATCCATCATGCTTGCCCCCCATATGCTTGGCCCCATAGCCATCGCGGCCTATTCATACATGGCACTGGTGCCGGTGATCATTCCACCCATCACACGGGTGATGTGCTCCAACAAAGAATTATCCATCAATATGAAAAACATGGATAAGCTTTTCCCGGCCAAACGTGAAATCAAAAACATGACGGCGGTAAAAATTGCCTTCCCCATCGTATTGGGTATCATCGTGGCATTCTTTGTGCCAACGGCTGTTCCACTGATAGGGATGCTGATGTTCGGGAACCTGATCAGGGAAATCGGTTTAGCCACCGGCAGACTCACCGAAGCCGCAACAGGCCCCATCCTGAACACGGCCACCATTTTTCTGGGACTGACCGTAGGAGCCACCATGACCACAGCCACATTCCTGGATCTCCGCACACTGGGTATCATTTTCGGCGGACTCGTGGCCTTTGCCA
The DNA here is from genome assembly GCA_007695305.1 of Bacteroidia bacterium. Taxonomy (GTDB): domain Bacteria; phylum Bacteroidota; class Bacteroidia; order Bacteroidales; family UBA7960; genus PUPG01. The sequence goes on along the minus strand of REEA01000090.1, from coordinate 52,143 downwards.
TATCCGTGGCAGGTGGTATCATCGCCGTGAAGATCTATAACCTCTTTGCCAAAAAGAAAATCAACCCGCTGGTGGGGGCAACAGGACTGAGTGCCGTACCCATGGCATCTCGTGTGGCCAACGAAATTGCCCTGAAACACGATTCGGGCAATCATCTCCTGCAATACTGCATGGCCAGCAACATATCGGGGGTGATTGGCTCGGCCGTAGCCGCAGGTGTGCTTATCGCATTCCTCGGATAATCAGAAAAATCCGGGAAAAAACTTCCCTCTGCCAACCCGGGCAACAGTTTAATCATACATCCGGATGTATTCACGGCTGTTACCGCAATGGTCGAGAAACCTGATGAAGTCAGCATATTTGATCACCAGTGAAGCCGTGTTGATACATGGGTGAAAGCTGATGGATTCCGACTCTTTCAATCGGTCATCCAAAAAGAGATGGACATGTTTTTCCGCGTCGTTGATCAAACCAAAGGGAGTAACCGAACCGGGCGTCAGTCCCAGGTGTTTCATCAGCCTTTTGGGTGAGGCAAATGTCAGCTTGCCCTGCTTCAGTCGTTGCTCCAGATCGCGGATATTCAGTGCCTGCCGGTGTTCAAGCACCACGAGGTAATGTTTGTTTCCTTTATGATTCCTGAAAAAAAGGTTTTTACAATGGGTGGCGTCCAGGTCCTTCCAGTATTTGGCAGCTTCCTCCACCGTGGGCGCCGCAGGATGCGGATAATAAGCATAATCAATATGCAGGTCATCCAACAATTGATATAATCGGGGATCTCCTCTCATGAGGGCAAAAATAATAAAAATGATCATTTGCCTGCATCCGTCTCAAATTTGCCAATCTTTTGTAATTTAGCCACATCAATAAAAACAACCCAATCTTTACCCCCATGGCAAAAATCAATAAATTAAAGAAATACGTGGTAATTTCAAGAACCCTTGTTTTGGTCATTGTAATTGCCGCCATCATAATACTGATGAATATGCGAAAAACAGGCTATGACCTCGGCGAACTTCCCCAACGTTTTCTCCATGAGCATGTAGTCTCAGATTTTGATCCTGATGTTTTTGAAGCGCGCAGAAATAATATTCTGGCATCTGTGGAGGACGCGGACCTGATCATTGTTTCATCGGCCGCGCGGCAGGATTTCCGCTACATCACAGGCTTCCCTGAACGGCAGGGTATCGCGGTGATCACTCCCGGGCAGGAAATCTCCTACCACTTGTTTGTCACCCCCCGGGAGATATATACTGTAATGTGGACAGGTGAGGTATATGGACTGGAAGGTGCAGTGGAAACATTTGGTGCAGATAAAGCACACGCCCTTGAAAGCTTTGAGGAAATGCTCCCGGGTCTGTTGGAAGGCAAAAACAGTATTTACCTCCATGATCAGGATAACAATATCAGGAACCTGGTCAGGCAGTCGATGGACAAAGCCGGCGGTAGTGCAGAAATCAGGGAAATAGCACCCATTCTGCACGAGCACCGGGTGTTCAAGGATGATTGGGAAATTGCCCAGCTCAAACAGGCAGCTGACGTTACCGTTAAAGCCCACAAGTTTGCCATGGAAACCGTGAGGGAAGGGCTAAAGGAATATGAAGTACAGGCCAAAGTTGAATATGTTTTCCGAAGAAATGGCCTGGGCATCGGCTTTCCTTCCATCATCGGATCGGGGCCTAACAGCTGCCTGCTGCATCACACCCGCAACGACCGCCGGATGCAGGACGGTGACCTGTTATTGATCGATATCGGTGCATCCAGCCTGGGTGGATATACAGCCGATGTAACACGCACCATCCCTGTTAACGGCCGGTTTAGTGAAGAACAAAAAACAATATATGAACTGGTGCTGGAAGCCGGTGACAAAGCCCTCACCAAAATGAAACCCGGATTCAAAATGCTTGACAGCCACCACCTTGCCATGGAGGTACTGGTGAATGGCTTGTATGACCTGGGACTCATACCCGATACCACATCCTGGTGGCAGAAACGGTTCTTTATCCAGCACCGCATCAACCATTATATTGGCCTGCAAGTGCATGATGTGGGTGACTACGGATATGACACACAAAATCGCAACGAACACATATTGACACCCGAAATCCGGGGCAGGGAAATCAAACCCGGCATGGTGATGACCAATGAACCCGGTCTGTATTTCATGGTCGGTCTGCTGGATGGTATCCATGAAATGTTTGGAGACCTGGCCTCGCCCGAAGAACTGGACGCTTTCGTTGAACAAGTTCGCCCGATCTACGAAAAATACGAAGGCATTGGCGTACGCATTGAAGATGACATCCTGATTACGGAAGACGGAAACATCAACCTGTCGGAACATGCCCCAAAAACGGTGGAAGAGATCGAGCGGATGATGCGGTGAGGAAGCAAAAGATTATCGATGATCAATTTTCGATTTTCGATTACACATAAAAGCGACCGGTTTTCGAAAATAATGAGAGCGCAAAGCGCTAAATGACGCGAAGCATATGAACACTATTCTTATTTTCATTTTGATATCAGGGTTATCGCTTTTCTCAGCTGAGAAGCAGCGAGAAGATCAATCCTTTTGGAGATATTCTCAACCTTACATTGTGATTGACCAGGCTGTGAAAGATATGGGTATCATGGAGCAGGGAGCAAGGGGGAACGGTGAAATCAGGCTTCGTAATGACGGAGCCCGCGAATTTCTCATTGGCAGTGTGCGGAGTGCCTGCGGGCTGATGATTCCCTCCTGGCCACCGGAACCGGTAGCTCCCGGCGAAGAGGTGATCTTGCGCTTTCGTTACGACACATCAAGGCTGGGACCATTTGAACGAAAAGTGGTCATCCATACCAATGCATACCAAAAAACAGTGGTAATTACCGTGAAAGGTGAAGTGATTCCGGCCGCTAAAAGTGATGATTGACTTTTCAAAAACCCTTAGAAAACGCGGTCAAACCGCCGGGCATGCTTTGCAATAAGGAGAAAAACCATAAAAATGAAAGAATGGCTGTATTTTTCCCAAAGGAAATACAAAAATTATTGACAACTTTGCCGGACCGCAACGTGGAACATTCGCAATCTTTATAAAACCTTTTATATTATGCCAAAAATATCAGAAAAGGGCCGTATGATGCCCGAGTCCCCCATTCGTAAACTGGTACCCTATGCCGAGCAGGCCAAAAAGAGAGGTACCACGGTATATCACTTGAATATCGGGCAACCCGATATTCCCACTCCGCAGTCGATGATCGATGCCATGCACAACCTGGATATCAAGGTGATTGAATACAGTCACTCTGCCGGTATCCTGTCGTGCCGCCAGAAAATGTGTGACTATTATGCCCGTCATGGGATCCATGTAAGCCCGGAAGAGATCATCATCGGTGCCGGGGCATCGGAGGCTATTCTCTTCGCGGTGCAGACCTGCCTGAACCCGGGTGATGAGATGATCACCCCGGAACCATTTTATGCAAACTACAATGGTTTTGCCATCAGTGCAGGCGTCAGCGTAAAACCGATTCCATCCAGTATTGAAACCGGCTTCGCCCTCCCTCCCATCGAAGAATTTGAGAAGGCCATCACGGAAAAGACAAAGGCCATCATGATCTGCAATCCTAACAATCCCACGGGCTACCTGTATTCAAAAGAAGAACTGGAAGTGCTGCGTCAGATTGTAAAGAAATACGACCTGTTCCTTTTTGCCGATGAGGTTTATCGTGAGTTTTGCTATGATGGTACGACCCATCATTCGGTGATGAACCTGGAAGGCATTGAACAGAACGTGGTGCTCTTCGATTCCGTAAGTAAACGGTTCAGTGCCTGTGGCATTCGTATCGGAGCCATGGTGTCGCGTAATAAGGAAGTGATGCAAACAGCACTGAAGTTTGCACAGGCACGCCTGAGTCCTCCCTCCTTAGGACAAATTGCCACCGAAGCCGCCATGGACACCCCCGAAAGCTATTTTGAAGAAGTGATCGGCGAATACCTGCAAAGACGAAATACGGTGGTTGAGGCCATGAATAAGATGGAAGGTGTGATTTGTCCAACGCCCAAAGGTGCCTTTTATGTAACACCAAGCCTGCCCATCGACGACAGCGACATATTCTGCCAGTGGCTGCTGGAAGAATTCAGCTACAAAAACCAGACGGTGATGCTGGCCCCCGCAACAGGCTTTTATGCAACACCCGGTGCCGGCAAAAAGGAAGTAAGGATTTCTTACGTGCTCAATGTGGAAAACCTCAAAAAAGCGATGAAATGCATCGAAGAGGCGTTATTGGCCTACCCCGGAAGAACACTGTAGCAGGTTGAAAAAAATAATACGGGAGTCCGCTTACGGAGGAAACAGGCTTGGTAGTGATAATCTTACAGCTTATCGGCCAGGAACTTTCCCGTGTGGGATTCGCGGCACTTGACCAACCCTTCGGGTGTGCCTTCATACACGAGGCTACCGCCGGCTTCTCCTCCTTCGGGACCTAAATCAATGACCCAATCGGCGCACTTGATCACCTCCGGGTTGTGCTCGATCACCAGAATGGTATGGCCATTTTCGATAAGCGCATTGAATGATATCAACAGCTTGTCTATATCATGAAAATGTAATCCTGTGGTGGGTTCATCAAAGATAAACATTGTTTTTTCGGATGTTATTCCCCTGGTCAGGAAGGAAGCGAGCTTTACACGTTGTGCCTCTCCGCCACTGAGGGTACTGGAGGGTTGTCCAAGTCCGATGTATCCGAGGCCCACGTCCTTAAGGGGTTGCAATCTGACGGCAATGCGGCGGCAGATAGCTCCGCATTCTTTCGCATCTGAAAAAAATGCGATGGCATCATCAACGGTCATTTCAAGGATATCCGCGATGGTTTTTCCCGCGAAACGGATATCCAGGATTTCCTCCTTGTATCTTGAGCCTTTGCAGCTTTCACACTGAAGCACAATGTCTGCCATAAACTGCATCTCAATTTTCACGATACCTTCACCTTCACATTCCGGGCAACGTCCCCCTTCCACATTAAAAGAGAAAAACCCCGGCTTATACCCGCGCGCTTTGGCAAGTGGCTGGAAGGCATAGAGCTGGCGCACCTCATCGTAGGCTTTCAGATAGGTAACAGGGTTTGACCGGGATGATTTCCCGATGGGATTCTGATCGATGTACTCCACATCGCGCAGACTATCCATATCACCCTCCATCTCGTCAAATTCGCCGGTGCGTTCGCCATAACCTCCATAGACCTTTTTCAGGGCGGGATAGAGGATGTTTCTGACAAGCGTGCTCTTGCCCGAACCACTTACACCGGAAATAACTGTAAACACATGCAGCGGAATGTTTATGTCAAATCCTTTCAGGTTATGGTGTCTGACACCACTAAGCCGGATAAATTCCTTCCATTTGCGCCGGCGCGAAGGTAAAGGAATGCTTTTTTGATGATTGAGATAAGCAGCTGTGAGGCTTTTCTTTTCATGCAGCAGTCCCTCCAGTGATCCCTGGAAGACCACCTCACCCCCATGGGTGCCTGCCAGCGGGCCAAGGTCAATAACCTGGTCGGCAGCGCGTATCATGTCTTCATCATGTTCTACAACAATCACCGTATTGCCCAGATCGCGGAGTTTCTTAAGCACTCTTGTCAGACGATCTGTATCGCGCTGATGCAATCCGATACTGGGCTCATCCAGAATATACATGGAGCCAACCAGGCTGCTGCCCAGGGAGGTGGCAAGATTTATACGCTGCGACTCACCGCCCGATAGAGTATTGGATAAGCGGTTCAGGGTCAGATAACCCAAACCGACGTCGTTGAGATATTCCAGGCGGTTGTTGATCTCAATCAGCAAGCGCCGGGCAACCGATTGTTCTTCCTTTGTGAGGTCAATACCCAGAAAGAATTCATACAGCTTATCCAAGGGCATCAATACCAGATCGGTGATGGACTTGCCGGCAACTATCACATAATTGGCATCTTTCCGTAAGCGTGTTCCCCTGCAATCATCACATATCCTTTTCCCGCGATATCTCGACAACATAACCCTGTATTGGATTTTGTAGGTGTTCTCCTCCACCATCCTGAAAAAATCGTTCAACCCCTTAAAATAGCGGTTACCTGTCCAAAGCAATTCTTTTTCTTTTTCGGAAAGGTCTTTAAAGGGTCTGTGTATGGGAAAGTCAAAATGGTATGCATTGGCTACCAGCTGGTCTTTCCACCATTGCATTTTTTCGCCCCGCCAGCAAGCAACAGCATCCTCATAAATGGATAGCCGTTTATTGGGCACCACCAGATCAGGATCAATCCCTATGACACTGCCAAACCCCTCACATGACCGGCATGCACCATAGGGGTTGTTGAAAGTAAACAGGTTAACCGATGGTTCCTCAAATGTAATACCGTCGCGCTCAAAACGATTGGAAAAGGCTAATCTGTTGAGCTGATCATTTTTACCGATCTCCAGGATACACTCTCCGTTACCTTCATAAAATGCCGTTTGAACCGAATCGGCTATGCGTGCCCGTAAATCATGATCATTGGGGTCGATGACTATGCGGTCGATCACCACTGCCATCTCACCAATTTTCTCCGGCAAATCCTTTACCTTCACCAGTTCTTCTATCCGTTTTATATCTCCATCGATCATTAAACGGGTAAAACCCTGCTGCAGTAAGATCGTGAGCTGCTGTTTCAAAGATCTGTCAGCCTTTTGGGGAGGTTCAGCCAGAATCATTACCATGGTTTCGGCGGGTAAGGACAAACAGTGATCCACCACATCTGTCACCTGGTCTCTTTTGACAAGCTCCCCGGAAACGGGGGAAAGTGTTTTTCCGATGCGGGCAAACAGCAGCTTCAGGTATTCATAAACCTCTGTGGAGGTGCCAACGGTGGAGCGCGGGTTGCGCGTATTCACCCGCTGTTCAATGGCAATGGCAGGAGAAATACCACGAATGTAGTCAGCTTCCGGTTTGTTCATCCGGCCCAGAAACTGACGGGCATAGGCACTCAAACTTTCCACATAGCGCCTTTGCCCTTCCGAGTAAAGTGTGTCAAAGGCAAGTGAGGACTTTCCCGAACCGGACAAACCGGTTAGCACCACCAGCGAATTACGCCGTATGGCAACATCAACCCCTTTGAGGTTGTGCACCCTGGCACCTTTTATCAAAATATATTGCCCGGGATCAAGCTGATCAATATTTAGAACCATATTTTCCAATGTGCCCAATTTGCAGGCAAAGTTAAGATTTATTCAGCGCATGTATTTCCATTTCCTGCAATCACTCGCGTAAAAAAACAACCCCTAGGCTGCCTCACACAAAAAAGATTAAAACAGGTCAAGCCCCAAGACAAATAAATGTAAGGCAAGCATATTTATTTTGTATATTGTACGCTCTCATGAGATAAGCTTCAATAACTAATCATAAGGAAACCGGTTATGCTGCAGGAGAATCTTTCAAACTTTATTCTGAAAGCCATCAGAAACAATTGGAAAAACAAGGCATTGGCTGATTATCAAGGAAAAACCTACACCTATGGCGATGTAGCAGGATACATTATTCATTTACATACCCGCTTTGAGATGTATGGTATTCAGCCGGGCGATAAGATTGCCTTACTGGGCAAAAATTCAGCGCACTGGGCCATCTCGTATCTTGCTGTAATTACCTATGGTGCGGTGGTTGTAACCATCCTGCCCGATTTCAAACCGGGAGATGTACACCACATTGTAAATCATTCTGATTCCGGGTTGTTGCTTGCAGCCGACGCTTTGTTTGAAAACCTTGACCCGGAAAAGATGGAAAAACTAAAAGGGAGTATCTCATTGAAAGATTTTTCCATTCTTGCTGATGGAGTTGCAGGTTCTTTGTCAGACAAAGCGGAAGCTGTGGAAGACCTTTACCAGGAAAAATATCCATTTGGCACCCAGTCCGACAATTTTTTCCTCAAGCCGGTTCACAATGATCATCTCGCTGTGATCAGCTATACTTCAGGTACAACAGGTTTTACCAAAGGGGTTATGCTACCCCATAATTCGCTGGTTGCTAACATTGTGTATGCCAACAAAAACATGCCACTGGATTCCGGCGATGCCATTGTATCGTTTTTACCGCTGGCCCATGCCTACGGATGTACATTCGAATTCCTTTGGCCTTTTACTTTGGGTTGTCACATTACTTTCCTGACAAAAACACCTTCACCGGAGATTATTGTCAAAGCCTTCCGTGAAATCAAACCCCGGCTTGTGCTTGCAGTACCCCTCATCATCGAAAAAATCTACAAAAAACAGATCATGCCGGTCATCAATAAGCCGGTAATGAAACGTTTATTGCATACACCGCTTCTCAAAACAATCATCCATAAAAGAATCAAGCAAAAACTGGCTGATAATTTTGGTGGTAATTTCCATGAAGTGGTGATCGGTGGTGCCCCTCTTAATGCCGAGGTAGAGCATTTTCTCAAGAAAATCAGATTTCCTTACTCCATCGGTTACGGCATGACGGAATGCGGACCACTGATCAGCTATGCTAACCGGAATCAAACAAGGCTTGGCGCATCAGGAAAAATTGTTGATACACTCGAAGCAAAAATCAGCAGCGAAGACGCTCACAATATGGTTGGAGAAATCCTTGTGCGTGGTGAGAATCTGATGATGGGTTACTATAAAAACAAAGAGGCCACAGAAAAAGTCATAGATCAGGATGGCTGGTTTCATACAGGAGATCTGGGCCTGTTTGATGAGGATGGATACCTTTATATTAAAGGACGCAGCAAAAGTATGATCTTGGGTCCTTCCGGACAAAATATCTACCCGGAAGAGCTGGAAGCCCGGTTGAACAATTTGCCTTTTATTCAAGAATCACTGGTTGTAGAGAAAAATGGAAAACTGGTAGCTTTGATTTATCCCGATTATGAAGAAACTGACCAGAAAGGACTGGATGAAAAAGCACTAAAAAAACTGCTGGATACTTACAAAACAGATATAAACAATTTATTTCCAGACTATATGAGTATTTCTTCCATAAAAATTGTTCCCGAAGAATTTGCCAAAACACCCAAGAAAAGTATCAAAAGATTTCTTTACACAATCAATCATTAAAAAAATATTTTGCAATTTTTTTTTTGTTAGGAAAAAATATACCTATATTTGTGAACCGAAATAAGGCAATTTCAATTGTCATAATACTAACCAAAACGAAGGAGGACGGATTATCGATTAGACGCTTACGCTGGTTTTAACATAAAGGAGGCCATTACTATGAATGACCGCGCAGCGATTAGCGATCAGGAGTTGATTCGTCAATTTATCTCCGGAGATCATCTGTCATTGGAATATTTAATCAACCGCCATCAGCGCAAGTTGTTTTCATATATCATGCTGATAGTGAAAGATAAACATCTTGCCGAAGACGTCTTTCAGGACACCTTCATAAAGATCATCAATACCCTTAGGGCTGGTGCCTACAATGAAGAAGGCAAATTTTTGCCATGGGCAATGCGCATTGCCCATAACCTGATCATCGATTATTTCAGGAAATCAAAAAGAATGCCCTTTAAAGAAAATAGTGAAGAATATGATCTTTTTGAAACCCTGAAGGTTTATGAAGATACCATCGAGGACAAAATGATCATCGGGCAGATCCATGCCGACGTTAAAAAGTTGATTGAATACCTTCCTGAAGAACAAAAGGAAGTTTTGAAAATGCGTCATTACAAAGAAATGAGCTTTAAAGAAATAGCCCATGAAACGGATGTTAGCATAAATACCGCTTTGGGTCGTATGAGATACGCCCTGATCAATTTGCGAAAGCTTATTCATGAAAATAACATTATCCTCACACGATAAAACATTCTTTTTTTCAGCTTGTTTCCCTGCTATATTTAAGCATGTATAACCGGCTTCGCCGGTTATTTTTATTTTATCAAACCATATATTTTGCATTACCTTTGCTTCTGTTTTGAACAGACCAGTGTTGTTTCATGCAAATATTTGAAAATCATTTTCTTAAAGATTTGAACACCTTTGGTGTTGCCGTGTATGCCAGGGAATATACCCGTTTGCAATCCGAAAATGAAGTCCGGCAATTGCTTGATCATCCCGCATTCAATAAAGGACGCCATCTGATAATGGGAGGCGGCAGCAATATCCTGTTTACTGAAGATTATGACGGTCTGGTGGTTCATATGGATATGCAAGGCAAAGAAGTGGTCAGGGAAACAGAGGAAAAAGTATTCCTGAAAGTACAGGCAGGGGAAAACTGGGACGATCTGGTAGATTATTGCGTAGCCAGGGGTTGGGGTGGACTGGAGAATTTGTCGCTGATCCCCGGTCAGGCTGGCAGCAGTCCCATTCAAAACATCGGTGCTTACGGTGTGGAGCTCAAAGAACATTTTCACAGCCTTGAAGCCATACATAAAAAGAATAAAACACCGGTGACCTTCTCCAAAGAAGCCTGCGGCTTTGGATACAGAAACAGCTTCTTCAAAAACCGGGGGCGTAATGAATATATCATTTTGTCTGTTACTTTTGTATTGGACAAACAACCAATAATCAGGAAGCACTATGGATCACTGGCAGCCGAACTGGCTGATCACGGCATTGTCCAGCCGGGTATTGCTGATGTGAGGGAAGCTGTTTGCCGGATCAGGAGACGCAAACTTCCCGACCCCGTTGTGCTTGGAAATGCCGGCAGCTTTTTTAAAAACCCGGTAGTGCCTTATGCCACCTACAATCGGCTGAGGACAGAATACCCGGATCTGGTGGCCTATCCTGAAGAATCAGGTTTCAAACTGGCAGCCGGATGGCTCATCGACCGGGCTGGATGGAAGGGCTATCGTAATGGTGATGCGGGTGTTCACGAACATCAAGCGCTTGTGCTTGTAAATTATGGTGACGCATCAGGCAAGGATTTACTGAAACTGGCATCAGCCATTCAGCAAGACGTGCAGGCAAAATATGGTGTGGAACTGCAAACAGAAGTCAACATTATTTAATCATTGATTGCAATGGATCGTAAGGAATCAATTATCAATAAATTTGAAAAAGCCGGGCTGGTTACCGTGGTTGTAATCTGGCTTTTACGTGCAGTGTTCGGTCCGGCATTTAACTTTGCCCTGCTGGTAACAACAACAGTGCTGTCGGTATATTATTTATGGTTTGGCTTTTTTATTTTTACCAAATTGCGTCCATGGGATCTGATCCACCGGCATATCAGGCAGTCCATAAACAGATTTGCTGTTATTACCGGTATACTGATGGGGGTGATCATTTCACATACATTGATTGCCATTTTATTCGGATTCTATTTTTTCCCTGGCACACAGGCTGTTATTTCCGTGGCAGCTGTTGCGCTCCTGCTGTTCACAGGTTTTCTGATTATTATTAAAATCATTGACAAAAAGAGCAGACCTCACTGCAACCGATATTATCTTCGTGCAGGTATATTGGGTGTTTTTCTCCTGCTGCTGTGGTTACTGCCGCTGGAAACAAAGCTGGAAATCCTGTATAAAGACTATCCCGAATTCAGGGCAGCTTATATTGAATACGTGAACAACCCCGAATGTGAGCAAGCCATCCACAAATTGCGGGAAGAACGAAGCCGGTTCCGGTAGGCGGCATCAAATCAATTGCAGGTCTTTTTTAATCCGCTCAATCTGATCAAGCAAACCCTTGCGCTTTTTTTCGTAGTTGCCGGCCTTGTCAAGTTCGGAGCGACATCCAAAGTAATACTTGATCTTTGGTTCAGTGCCCGATGGTCTCATGGATATTTTGGTGCCATCTTCGAGGATAAATTGCAACACATTGGACTTTGGCAGGTCAACCGGAAATTCTTCATTCATGTATAAGTCTCTGTCAATACCCGCCTGATAATCTATGATTCTGGCAATGGTTTTTCCATCAATTCCGGCGGGAGGTTCCTTGCGGAATTTGTCCATCATTTCACGAATCTCGGCAGCACCTTGCATTCCTTTGCGCGTTACTGACATGAGTGTTTCTGCGTACAGAGCATATTCAGTATAAATACGGATCAAAAGATCATACAGCGACATATTGTTTTGGCGGGCCCAGGCAGCAGCTTCGGCCACCATACAACAAGTGATAACGGCATCTTTGTCGCGTACAAAGTCACCAACCAGGAATCCGTAACTCTCCTCGCCCCCGCAGAGAAAGCGCTTCTCTCCTTCCCGCAGGCGCATTTTTTCAGCGATGTATTTGAAACCGGTCAGCACATCCACACATTCCACATCATATGCCGCGGCTATTTCAGCAAGCAGATCGGTGGTTACAATGGTTTTTACAATGTATTCGTTTCCTTTCAGCAACTTCTGCTGTTTCATTTGTTCCAATACGTAATAAGTGAGCAATGTAGCACACTGATTACCGTTCAACAAGATGTATTCACCTTTGTTATCTTTAACTGCGACCCCTACCCTGTCGCCGTCGGGGTCGGTTGCCATCACCAGGTCGGCGTCCACTTCGCGGGCTCTTTGGAGGGCCATGGTGAAAGCGGCTTTTTCTTCAGGATTTGGTGATTCTACGGTGGGAAAATTGCCATCCACCACATCCTGTTCAGGCACATTGTAAACCGCTTCAAATCCAAATGCCTTAAGTGCTTCGGGCACGATTCTGACGGTAGAGCCGTGAATTGGTGTAAAGACAATCCGCATATCCTTTTGTTTATCAATTGATTGTGGAGACAGTGACAGGGTTTTGATTTCCCGGATGTATATATCATCGAATGAGGCGTCCAGTGTGGTAATCAATTCATCACGCCGGCCAAATTGAATATCCTGAACGCTGGTTTTCTGCACTTCCGCAATCACGTTTTTATCGTGGGGCGGTACCAATTGTCCACCATCATCCCAATATACTTTATATCCATTGTATTCAACCGGATTGTGGGATGCGGTAATGACGATGCCGGCCTGGCATTCCAGTTTCCTTACGGCGTATGAAAGCAGGGGTGTGGGCCGCAAGGCATCGAAAACGAACACCTTGATACCGTTGGCCGACAATACCTCTGCTGTTATTTCAGTGAAAAAATCACTATTGTTCCGACAGTCATGGGCTATGGCAACCGCCGGCTGATCAAGGTCAGGAAACGATCGCAGCACATAGTCAGCCAACCCCTGGGTAGCCATTCCAACAGTATATTTATTCATTCGGTTTGTTCCAACTCCCATGATGCCACGCAGGCCGCCCGTGCCGAATTCCAGATCCTTATAAAAAGCATCCATGAGTTCTTCGGGCTTATGATCGATCAGTGCTTGTACTTCTTTCCGCGATTGGGCATCAAAAACATCGGTAAGCCAAATTTTGGCGCGATCCAAAATATCCGGGTCAATCTTTTTCATGGCGGTTGTCTTTTTGATTTGCGTGATTTTTGATAAAGGGCTTTTCAGGCTGTAAAGATAGTCATTCAAAAAAAAAGCTGCCTGAAAAAAATCAGTCAGCTTTTAACCTGTTTGGTGCCCGGAGCAGGACTCGAACCTGCACGTCGTTGCCAACACTAGTCCCTGAAACTAGCGCGTCTACCAATTTCGCCATCCGGGCGTGTCATAAAGAGGAAGAGCGTTTTGTGCCCAGGACAAGACTCGAACTTGCACGGCCTTTCGGCCACTACCCCCTCAAAGTAGCGTGTCTACCAATTTCACCACCTGGGCAAAAGGTGTGGCAAAAGTACAAAATTTCTTTTCAATTTCGCCAAAAAAAACAACCTTTGTGAAAAATTTCAACGAACCACAGAAATACAGTGTTTGCCGGCAACGCCAAATAACAGCAATGCGCAGGCAAATACCCCAAATATGACAGACGCGACAATGGATGCACAGAAATACAAACCGGATGACCCAACCATTTCACCACCGGTGCTTGAAATGATCACTGTGGCCAACGAATATTGTTTATTTTTTGAAAAAGCCGGAAATTATAAAGCAGAAGATATATTTTCTTATTATCAGAAAATTGCACCCCTGCTCTATTTGAAAGGTGCACTTTTGCCCCCGGTTAAGGTATCCGATGATGCCGTCGCCGAATGCTTTGTGACAGAAGAACAGTGGGAAACAGTTTTTCGGTCCCTGAGGGAACAATTTAAATCACTTGACGTTTATTACGTACTGGATCATCATAACGACACAGCGGAAGCCAGTTTGTCGGAAAACATGGCAGATATTTATCAGGACCTGAAGGATTTTATCATGTTGTATCAAAAAAACGTTACTCCGGCCAGGGAAAGTGCCATCGCACATTTGCGAACGCTCTACCAAACCAGATGGGGACCTGCTTTGATAACATCATTACAGATGGTTCATCATATTCTCTATAAAGATGCCATCGATCCGGCAGTTTTCGATAGTGATGATGAATGGCTGGTTTAAATCATAACATGGAAGTTCTGCAAAATTAAAAATTACGAAACGATGAAAATAAAGCATGTTCTCAGGGGTGTTATTTCACTGGTTGGATTAACGTTTTGGATGCTTTCCTGCCAAAGCATGGCAGTTGAAGGCCATAGAGTCGAGCTTTTTGTTGCTGACAAGGTCGATTCTGAATCTTACCTGGCCTACCATTATGGCAATCGCCAGTATATTCAGGATACGACTTACATAGATGCAAACGGTTTTGCTGTGTTTGAGGGTGCAGAAAAACTGACTCGCGGTTTATATCTGATTGTTTTTGATGATGACAACAGTTTTGAGGTGATCATCGATGATAACCAACATTTTTCAGTCCATGTTATGGCGGAAGATATCATGGGTAGCATACGTTTTGAAAGCTCGCCTGACAATGACATTTTTTATAACTATCTCCATTTTTTAACGGGGAAAAACCTTGAGCGGCGGGAAATGGATGAAGAGCTCAGGGCGCCGGGAATCACAAGAGACCGGCAGTTGTTGCTTCAGAACAGATTCCAGGAGATGGATTCCCTGGTGAGGGAAAAGCAAGATCAAATCATCCGGGATAACCCTGATGGCTTGCTCGCATTAATCCTGAGAGGTCAGCGTGACCCGGAGTTGCCTGAATTGCCCCTCTTGCCTGATGGCAGCCAGGATACGGATGCCATGTACAAGATTTACAAATCAGAATTCTTTGAAAATATAGACTTTTCTGACTCAAGGATTTTGTATTCACCGGTTTATCACAACCGGCTGAGGGTTTATTTCAACAATGTTTTGATTCAAAACCCTGACACCATCATCAAAGAAGCCGACCGCATCCTGGAAAAGGCACGGGCAAATGATGATTTTTTCAGGTATACCATCTGGTTTCTGGCCAACAATGCGGAAACGTCCCAAATTATGGGTATGGATAAGGTATTCGTTTATCTCATTGATAATTATTATGCAACCGGCGATGTTTACTGGATAGATGAGGAACGCCGGCAGCGGCTTGTGCAAAGGGCGGCCAATATGCGTCGCCTGCTCATTGGCAAAACAGCCCCTGATATAAGCATTTTTGACACCGAAGACCGTCCGGTTTCATTACATGCCGTTGATGCCGAATATTTGATTCTGTACTTCTGGGATTCAGAATGTGCGTTTTGCCGTCAGGCAGCACCTCTTTTGAAAGAAGCCTACCGGAATTTAAGAGACGAGGGTGTGCAAATATTTGCCATCAATACCGAAACAAACAAAAACCGCTGGCTTAATGCGCTGAAGGACTATCCGGATACCTGGGTTCACGGCCAGGATGTAACAAACCGTTCAGGCTTCAGAGATATCTATAACATTTTCGCCATACCGCAGATCTTCATTCTAAATAAAGAAAAGCAGATTCTTGCAAAGGATATCGGACCGGAGCATGTGGAGCGCTTTATCCGGCAGGAAATGCGCAGCAAATAATCATGGCAGGCCTGCGGCAAGCCACCGGCATCACTGATGCTCCTCGCGCAACAGGTCATTGATGGTTTTCACCGGGTTAAACGTGATCAGGGGAACTTCCACGAATACTGTATTCCAATGGGCCATCGCGCCATTCCATAAACCCGGCCGCTCGAGTGCTTTCAGATCCCGGCCGTCTTTTGACTTTTGACTGATGAAACCTGTATTTTTGTCAATATATTTCTTCAAATCATACTTTTCCCCTTTGTGGTTTTTTACAGAACAAACCAGGTCAACCGGGTTGAAGTGTGTGGCATTTTTTACACACGCTTCCTGATCCGGGTTTTTTATGTCGATTTGTGACATTTCCACAATTTGCAACGAATGGGTGCCATCAGAAGGGTCTTTCACCCAGAAAGGTCCACCGCCCGGTTCACCTTCGTTTCTGACCATTCCGCATACACGCAGGGGCCGGTCGAACTTCTGCCGGAGCACAGCACTCCCTTCCCTGCTATCTTCCGGAAAAACTGCAGGGTCAACATTCAGTGCACTTACGGCAAAATTCAACGCCTGCTGATACTCCTCACCGGTTAAAACACCTTCATCCAGCTTGTGCAACCATTGATTGATCTCCTCCCTCAGGCTGAGCAATAAGCCACCGATTGTTTTCTTGTACAATATGGTTTCACCGCGCAGATGGTCAGGGACAACATTGTCGATATTTTTGATAAAGATGATATCGGCATCAAGGTCGTTGAGATTTTCTATGAGTGCTCCATGCCCGCCGGGCCTGAACAACAGCTTGCCGTCTTTTTCCCTGAATGGCAGGTTATCCGATCCGACTGCAATGGTATCGGTTGATGGTTTTTGTACAGAATGGGTAATCACAAAGCTGACACCGAGGAGTTGCTCAAGTTTTTCCTGCACCTTGTTTAGTTTTGCCCGGAATAAATTGATGTGTTCGGGCGACAAGGTAAAATGGATATGCACCTCTGCGTCGCCCCCGCTGGCATAAGCCGCGCCTTCAACCAGGTGCTCCTCCATGGAAGTACGGGTAGTTGAGTCATATTTGTGAAAAGCGATCAAAGCTTTTGGCAGGGATGCATAATCAAGGCCCTGGTCAAAAAGAAGGTAGTCCAGCAACGGCAGGAAGTTTTTTTCACGCAGCAGATGCAGGGCATCCAGGTCTTCTTTATCCAATGCCAGACACAAATCTTCCCAGAATGCAAATTTCTCCATTTGGTTAAAGAAATTTGCCGCCTCAGGTTTTGACTCCAGTAGTTCATGGGTATCAACACCGGCGATTAACAGGTCACGCCAAACAAACACGTCTTTAAACATTCGTGTGGCAGCACCGCTTGCAGGCACGAACTTCATCACATCATAATTTGAATGATGTGTCATATAAAAAGCGGCCATCTGATGTGCAGATTTTTCATCAAATCTTCTTATTCCATCGTCAATGGTTGCAGGTCTGGCAAGTGATAATGGCGGGAAACCCTTTTTGAAATAGTTAATCTGCAGAAGAAAAGCATCCTTGCTTATCCCTTTTTCACTCAATTGTCTGATATCCTGTTCGTTTAACATATAATCGCTTTTTAATTAAGGATCAACACATACAAAAATAGAAAAATAATCATTGAGCCTGGCATCCTTTCTTACAAGAAATCATTGAGCAAAGAATTGTATTTTTGGTTCGCGGCCAACCGGAATTAACGAAACCGGTATATTTCATCAACATTTCGTAACTTAGCTCCGCCATATCAAGAAAAAATTATGTTTGACGAAGACAAAAATAGTCAACCTGCTATTGTGAAAGAACAAGCGGAAGGCATTTTGCAGAGTTCCGTTTTTTCAAAGTTGCTGAAAAACACACCCAACGTTTTAATGATATTGAACAGGCACAGGCAAGTCGTTTACCTGAACCGGCACCCGGTTCCTGCTGCTAATGCCGTTGCTGATCATCCATTGGGTGAAAGACCCGGTGAGTGTCTTGGCTGTATAAATATTACAAAGGGTGAGCTGGGTTGTGGGTCAACCGAATATTGCAGAGTTTGTGGTTTTAATGCAGCAATTACCACCAGTGAATCCGGTAAAAATGGACAGGATGAGTGCAATATTGCCTTGAAAAATGGTGCCTCTCTTACCCTCAGCGTAACTACAAAACCATTTGAATACAACAATGAACCCTTTATTTTCTGCGCCCTTGAAGATATCAGCGAGAAAAAAAGGAGGCAGATGCTGGAGAGTATATTCCTGCACGACATATTAAACACAGCTGCCATACTTGGCGGACTCAGTGAAGCCTATACTGATATTCCCGATGAACAGATCCGGTTGATGTTACGCGAAGTATCAACCAACATCAGTGACGAGGTTCAGGCTTATCGGTTGATTAGTAATGCGGAAACACAAACGCTCCGTCCAAATTACTCAGAAGTTGATCTTCAGGAAATCGTGAACGAAGTAGTGAGGTCTTTGAGTAATATGCGAAAGTTTAAGAATCGTTCGGTCAATATGCATACCACATCGGGCAGTATTGTAACAGAACGTTCTCTTTTGCGCAGTGTACTTGTAAACATGGTAAAAAATGCTTTAGAGGCATCTGAGAATAATGATGTGGTTCAAGTTCACGGACACTTCAATGAAAAAGCCGGCCGTGCCATTTTTTCAGTACAAAACCCACAAACCATACCCAGAAAGGACCAACTCAAGTTGTTTCAGAAATCTTTTTCAACCAAAGGACGAGGTCGTGGCTGGGGTACTTACAGTATAAAAGTTTTAACAGAAAAATACCTGAAAGGTACTGTGTCATTCCACTCCGAAAATGATTCGGGAACGGTGTTCAGCATTACCATACCGACTCTGAAATAACTTACCACGAGGCATATGATCACTTAAAAAATTCCAGCTGCAGGCTTTTCCCATCGAAAACCACATAGGAAAAGTGTTTGACCCAGTCGCCGGTATTTACATAAAAGGCCCCCGGGGCTATTTCGAGTTTCATGGGAATATGCCGGTGGCCAAACACGAAATAGTCAACTTGTTTTTCGTGAAGCACTTCACGGCAATATTGTATAAGCCATTCATTTTCTTGCCCAAGGTATGATTTATCTTTTTTATGATTGGTGCTGCGGCTGCGTCCCGACATAAACCAGGCGAGCTTAATGCCCAGCCCCGGGTGCAAGGCTGCAAACATACGCTGACAAATTCGCGATGAAAAAACTTTTTTCATGATTTTATAACCACTGTCGCCTGGTCCCAGACCGTCACCATGCCCGATATGGAATGAATGATCAAAGAGTCGGACAAAAATAGGCTTATGGTGGACCGTTACGCCCAGTTCCTCTTCAAAATAGGAATACACCCATAGATCATGATTGCCTGTAAAAAAATGTACATGGATACCCTGATCGGTCAACTCCGCAATTTTTCCCAACAGACGCACAAAACCCTTAGGTACAACAGTGCGATACTCAAACCAGAAATCAAAAATATCACCCAACAAATAAACCTCGCGGGCATCATGCCGTATGGTATCAAACCATCGTACCATCATTCTTTCACGTTCCTGACCGGAAGCATCACCGGGAATACCCAGATGGCTGTCAGAAATGAAATAAATTTTATCCCTATTGTGCATCAATCATAACTTGAACGGGATTATTTCCCATAACAAACCTACACTTATTTTAACAGATAGACAAAAATTATTGTCAAAGGTACTTCCTGAATGAAAAACACATCACTGCATATTTTATTTCGGGATAATGTCGTATATTTACAATCCAAAATGGACCTTAGTGTCCATGTCACCGGGTGTAACCACAATATAACCAAAACGAACTGCTGATGAAAGAATTATTACAAGCCTTGAATGATCTGGAAGATAAAACAATAGAACCGAATATTGTACGCGAAGTTTTGTCCGTAATCAACTTCAGCAAGCTATCCTACCTTGAGTATCTGGAAAACTGCGACATGGAAGCCTACAATCGCATTAAAATTTCTGATAAACCTTTGCAGGTGTTTTTGATGTTATGGCCGCCACAATTTCTGCTACCGATTCACCAACATAACAATTTCTGGGGTTTTGTGATTCCACTTAAGGGGATTGTTGCAGAAACCATTTATGGTTACGCACCCCGGAAAAAGAAAGTATTTCTCCATCCCACAAAGACTTACAAAACCGGAGAGATCATTTACGAGCCCTATAATGTGATTCATAAGCTGCAAAACACCTCCCCGCTGGAGCCAACCGCCAGCTTGCATATTTATTATCCCCCCTCCTATAGTTATAAGGGAACCGTGATTTTTGACGCACAAAACAGGCGTCTGGCCGTATTGAATGAAAAAGCCAGCAAGCTTAGCTGGGATCTTCCTGAGGATCATTATGATTCAATTCAGGAAGACGCCTATGATGTAGAGAAACTCTGGTAAGCGGGGCTTTTTGGCGGTCAGGAGCCGGAGTCGATTTGAAATACCTCTGACAAAATGTTTTCCAGCTCAGTATGTGTAATCCCTTTATCAAGGATACGACCTTCCGGATCAATCAAGATGTTATAAGGAATTCTTTCCACACTGTAAAGGTTGACTACGGGGGAGTTCCAAAATCTCAGGTCACTTACCTGGGTCCAGGTCACACCGTCACTTTCAATGCCATTTAACCACTGCTCACGCGTACGGTCAAGGGATATGGCATATATTTCAAAGCCCATTGGCTGGAAACGCTCGTAAACATCCTTCAACAACTGGTTTCCTTTTCGGCAGGGAGCGCACCAGGTAGCCCAAAAGTCAATGAGTACATAATTGCCTCTTAATGAAGACAAAGCCACCATCTCCCCGTCAGGATCCGGCAAAATTATTTCAGGTGCGGGACTTCCGGCGGCAAGGTTGTCACGGTTTAATTGTCGCTGGAACTCCTGACGCTGCTGATGGGTAACCCTGCGGGAAAGATCCAGCACATGCCTGTTGGCAGGATATTCTTCCGATAAGGATTCACTGAGCAACACAAAATACTCGAAGTGATCTTGCTCATTTAACAGCAGGGTATTGCCAAAATACTGATACAAGGCAATAATTGACGCCAGTGAGCGGGGATTGTTACGGATAAAGTTTTTAACAAACTCCCGCTGGTCTTCAACAATATCCCTGTAAGTTTGCTGAAGATCCTTCCGGACTTCATAAAAATTTGGTTGATACTGGCTTTCCCTGAACACCATCGTCAGAGAGTCAACTTTTTTATAATTCCGGTGCAGATTACGTTGTAAATCGGATAAGAGAACGGATCCGGCAGAACCTTGTATTGTATGGTTTATATGGAAACTATTGGCATCTCCCGTTATGTATATATTTTCACCCGGTTCAACCACAAGTGTGATGTAATTATCCCTGTCCAGACGCAAAATAAAATAACCTGCTTCCTGCAGGTTGCCTCTGTAGGAAAATTCACCGTAGGCATTCGTTTCAAAACTGTCAACAGGTATCAGGTCGGTGGTGGTTAATTCTTCCAATGATAGCAGGAGATGCTCTGCATGATCCATTTTGCCTTTCAATATAAAATAATCCGCTTCGATTGACTCGTCACCAAACTGACAAGAAAACATCAGTCCGGCAACAGACAGCAAAAAGAATAAACGCTTTATCATCATTTATGGGAAAAATATTTTAACTCACAAAAATAATCACAAATGGCCTGTTTTTCAGGTCATTTAAGAATTTTTAACCTAAAAAAACATAACTATTTTCTTAAATTTCTTTCCAGCAGGGCAAAAAAGATAATTACAAATAATGAAGTGAGGGCTGAGTTAAGAATGATACGCCAGAGTGTTTGGCCAAGCTCGTTGAGGCGGAATATTTCCAGGAAAAACAGTACCGTATGATGCGATAAAACCATTAAAACAACATAAATTACAAGTGAAAAACCACCGAAAGCTGAAAAAGAGGGTATTTCTGTTTCATTGTCATAGATCTTTCCCAATACAAGCCGAATAACAGCAGGCCTGCAAAATGCCATAAAAACAGTTGCCGCAGCATGTATGGCAAGTGAGTCGGTAAACATGTCATTGATCAGCCCTAATAAAAAGGCCGAACCTAACAAAACCCAGCCCGGCGTATATAACGGAAGCATCAATATGGCCAGCAAATAAAGCTGCGGGTTTAGGTACCCTGACACCCAAATATTATTCAGTAGCAGGATCTGAACCAGAATAAGAATGATAAACAATAGAATATACCGAATATACATAGCAGACACTCCTTCCAGTTTTTTATATATCAGGTAGTATAGCCTCTTCCAAACCTTCCTGCTCTCCTTTCAGAAGATTTTGTACGACATACACGTGGGTCAGATTATTATAATCTAAAGCCAGGTTAATGATTGCGGTGTAAAAATTCTCTCCCCGCCTTATTTCCCAGTCATCGATTGTTCCAATGATAATATTTTCCGGAAACACAGTTGAAAAACCACTGGTCACGATGGTATCTCCCTTTAGAAGTTCTACATGGGGAGGAATATAAAGCATATGCGCCTTCCTGTAATCTTTGCCTTCCCATACCAATGATCCAATATGGTTGTTGTGGCTAATTTTGGTGCTGATCATCATATCACTGTGCAAGAGGGACATAACCACACTGAACCTTTCAGAAGCCTGTATTACAATACCAACCACACCCGATGTATGGATTACACCCATGTCAGGTTTAATGCCGTGCATCCTGCCCTTATTCAAGGTCAGGTAATTGTTTCGCCGATTAACTGAATTATTGATAACGCGTGCGTGCACATAGCTAAAACGGCGTTGAAAGAGGGTGTCTTCTGCAATAAAAACATTTCCATCAGTAATGATAAAGTTCTCTTTCTTTTTGGAAAGTAGTCTTACATTCTCTTCCAGCAAGTGATCGTGTATGGTTCTTAAGTGAAAATAGGAACCGATTTTGTTATAGGTTTGATAAATGCCACTGCTTACCCGATTGGCAGAATTCAGGAAAAATGTTTGGTGGTAATACTGGTTGGATAGTGTCAGAACAATTGCCAGCGTTTCCAGCAAAAGAAACAGGAAAAAAAAATAATATCTGATTATGAACTTAAAAAGATTGCGCATTTCGAAATTACGACAAAATAATTCACATCCATACAAAATCCCGCATTCAAAACAGTAAAAGAACGCAGAACAGTATCATTTAACAAAACTAAAAAGCTCTCCCGAACTGGTCACTTGATCAAAAACGGGAATTTGTTAAAATTTTTCAGAGCGATACCGGTTCCTCTGGCTACTGCTCTCAGCGGATCTTCAGCTACATGAACCCTTAGTTTGGTTTTCGCGGCTATGCGCCTATCCAAACCTCTCAAAAGACCTCCTCCACCGGCCATATATATACCGGTGCGGTAAATATCGGCGGCCAGTTCGGGTGGGGTTAATTCCAGTGCATTCATCACGGCCGCCTCAATTTTAGTAATGGATTTGTCAAGACAGTTTGCCACCTCTGAATAGGATATTTTGATTTCTTTAGGTATACCGGTCATAATATCGCGGCCATGTACAGCAATATCAGCAGGGGGCTTTTCCAGTTCAGGAAGGGCGGAACCAACCTCAATTTTAATTTTTTCAGCTGTGCGCTCACCAATCAGTATATTGTGTTGCTTGCGCATAAACTCGATAATGTCTGTATTGAAATCATCCCCGGCTATGCGGATCGATTTATTACAAACTATCCCACCGAGCGCTATCACGGCAATTTCTGTGGTACCTCCACCAATATCTATCACCATATTGCCAACCGGCTCCATCACATCGATCCCAATTCCAATAGCTGCGGCCATGGGCTCATGTATCAAGCGGACGTCTTTGGCACCAGCTTGTTCGCAGCTGTCTCTGACAGCTCTCTCTTCCACTTCCGTAATTCCGGAAGGGATGCAAACTACCATACGCAAAGAAGGCGGAAACAATGGCTTTTTAGTTTCGGTCATTTTTATCATTGCGCGGATCATTGCCTCTGCCGCCTTAAAGTCTGCAATAACTCCGTCCCGTAAAGGTCGTAATGTCCGGATGTTTTCATGGGTCTTACCATGCATCAACATTGCCTGCTTGCCAACAGCGAGCAACTCCCCGGTTAACCTGTTCAAAGCTACAATGGAAGGCTCTTCCACAACGATTTTGTCATTATGTATGATAATAGAATTGGCCGTTCCCAGATCAATGGCTATCTCTTTTGTTAAAAACGAAAATAATCCCATGGTATGAGTGAAAGTTAATATTTTTTTAATGCTTAAAATGTCTGTAGCCGGAAAAGTACATCGCCACTCCGGCCTGATCACAAAAATTCACCGAGTCCTTATCCCTGACCGATCCGCCTGGTTGCACAATGGCAGAAATCCCATGCCCGGCAGCTATTTCCACGCAGTCGGGAAAAGGGAAAAAAGCGTCGGATGCAAGAACGGCATCCTTTGTGTCGTGATGAAATGCCCCGGCTTTCATTATTGCCTGTTTTACGGCATCCACACGCGAACTTTGACCAATGCCCGTGCCGATCAGCATCTTGTTCTTAACCAATGCAATGGCATTGGATTTTAAATGTTTTACAATGATATTGGCAAACAAAAGATCATCCAGCTGCTCCGTATTTGCTGTTTGTTTGGTAGCCACATGCCATTGTTCCGGTTTTGTCAGTGCATCATCTGCCGATTGCAACAACACGCCATTCAAAACCGAACGGTATCTAACCGACGGCCCGGCATATTGCTTGCTTTGCAGAATAATCCGCTTTTCTTTCTGCGCAAGCTTTTGAAATGCTTCAGGATGATACCCCGGAGCTATCAGCACTTCAAAAAACAGATCGTGCAGTGAGTCCGCGATCCCGCTATCAATGGGCCGGTTTGCCATCAAAATCCCCCCGAAGGACGATACGGGATCACCGGCAAGTGCTGCATGACAGGCATCATGTATTGATGATCGTGTCGCCACCCCACATGCATTGGTATGCTTGACAATAACAAAGGTGGGTTCCGTGCACTCGACAATCAGCGAAAAAGCAGCATCTATATCCAGTAAATTATTGTATGACAATGGTTTACCGCTTAATTGATCAAACACTTCCCCCATATTCCCAAAAAAGAAACCTTTTTGATGCGGGTTTTCACCATAACGCAAAACTTCGGCCGTCCGGATGCTTTCCTTGAAAACCACTTGTGAATCATCATCCAGGTAGCGAAAAACCAGGGTGTCGTAATGGGAAGAAACATCCATGGCAGCTGATGCCATCTTTTTCCGGTCAGACAGCATGGTGCATCCTTCATTTCCCATAAGTATGCGACAGGCATCATCATAGTAACCGGTGCCAGGCACAACAAAAACATGGGCAAAGTTTTTAGCGGCAGCACGTATCAGGGTTATACCGCCAATGTCAATTTTTTCAATGATTTCATCATGACTGGCTCCCGAGGTTAGCGTTTCCTCAAAAGGATATAGGTCTGTTATAACCATATCCACCGGCTCCAGACCATGCCTATCCATGTCTGTAAGGTCATCCTGTAAGTCGGGTCTGCAAAGTATGGCTCCCAATACAGCAGGATGAAGCGTCTTAACACGTCCGCCCAATATGGAAGGATAACCGGTGAGATCCTCAACGGCTGTAACCGGTATCCCCAAATTGCTGATGAATGTATACGTACCACCGGTGGAAATCATTTCTACACCAAATCCATACAATACCTCCACCAACTCCCTGACAGCATCTTTGTTATACACAGAAATCAAGGCCCTTAAATGCTTTTTCCGATGCTGTGTTTTCATTGACAAAAACGAATTATCTTTGCGGCTTCAAAATCCCCACGAAGTTACTTTAATTTTTTTTAGAAATGGCTGTTCAAAACAAAGAAAAAATTTTCTCCGGGAAATGGTTTATCTCCTATAGTTTAATAGTGATAGGGGCATTCGTCATGGCCGGCGGTTATGTGCTGTTTATCAGCCCTTATAAAATTGTTCCCGGTGGTGTGTACGGCATTGGTATCATTTTATACCACCTGATTGGCATACCTGTAGGATTAACCGGTCTTGTCCTGAATATTCCCCTCGCTATCATTGGGGTTCGTTTCCTTGGGCCGCGTTTCGGTGTAAAAACAGTTGTAGGTTTCTTCCTGGCCTCGGGTTTTATCGATGGCCTTACATTCTTTTACGGGGCCGGGCCGCTGGTGGAAAATGATCCATTGCTCTCCAGCATTTTTGGGGGAGTATTTATCGGTTTGGGGCTGGGGCTCATCTTTAAAGCCAGGGCCACCTCAGGAGGCAGCAGTATCATCGCCATGCTGATTACCAAATATACCCGAATTCCCCTGGGCCAAAGCCTGATGATCATTGACGCCCTCATCGTACTGCTTGGTCTGCTTTCATTTGGAGACTGGACCATCCCGCTGTATTCACTGATCGTTATTTTTATCACCGGAAAAGTGATTGATATCGTTCTGGAAGGATTCTCATACGAAAAAACATTATTTATTGTCAGCGATAAATATGATGAAATTGCAGCCAGAATTCTGCAAGATATGAACAGAGGCGGTACATACCTTGAAGCAAAAGGAATGTACAAACAAGATGCAAAAAAGGTGATATTTGTGAATGTTACCCGGCGTGAAATGGCTGTTTTACAGGATTTCATCAACCAAATAGACCCCAATGCCTTTGTCACCGTAATCGAAGCATCAGAGATTCTCGGAAAAGGGTTCAGGTCACTGGGAGAAAAGGTTTCCTGACCACCATAGCCATTTTTTCCATTACATTCTCACATTTACACATTTTCACACTTGCACATTTCCACATTTCCACATTTCCACATTTCTTTGTGTACATCGGTGAATATTTAATTGTGGCAGTGCGAAGCAGGAAGTGCTAAATGACAAAAAATGACACGAAGTAAATGACTCGTTAATGGAAGTTTTGACTCAAAGGTACTGAGAGACTTCTGTTACGCAAGAGGGAAAATGATCAGGGCTTGGTGCGGCTAAAGTGGCGTTGATAAGATAACCGGATGTACAGCATGTTTATGATGATGACCACAATGACACCATAGTGTATTTGATCAAAATGAAATCCCCTGTCAAGGAAAAAGCTGTATACCAAAGGCCCCAGGGCTGTGCTCACAACCATCACAAATGTAAATATACTTCTTACTGCGCCGAGGCTTCGTGTACCGAATATTTCTGCATACAAAGCGGAAGTTACAGGGGCGTTGATACCACCGGTAAACCCCACCAGCAACCAGTATAGGGGTGCTAGCACAGGGTGACTTCCCAGCGACAATAGCAATACACCCATTGCCAGAGGAATCAATACAAAAGGGAAAATCTTCCTTGCACCAACACGATCAATCAACGGCCCGCTGGCCACAGAAGTCAGAGATGAGGAAATGGCATAGGCAATGATGCTACCAGCCATCCATTCGGTCGTCCAGGTTTTAAACTCCGCTATAAATGTTTGAAAAAAGAACAAGGCGGTTTGCAGAAAACCTACCAGAAATACCGTGGGCGCAATCAGGTAAAACCAGGCAGAACCTAAAACTGACCGCTGTGTCCAGGATTTTTCAGATTCTTCGGGTGCATTGTCGGGCATAGTATCAGGTACATGTTCTTCTTTGATATTGGCACGGGAAAATCCCCGGAGAAAGGTCAGGGAAAGTGGCAACAACACGAGAACCACCAGTGAGGCACTCACAAGTAAGGTTTCCCGCCAGCCCAGAAGGGCAATACCAGCTGCCACAAGGATGGGAAATATAGACTCGCCGAGCGGAAAACCGAGGTAAGCGATACCAAGCGCCTTACCCCTGGCCTTCTTAAAATACCGCGACATGGTCGTAAGAGCAGTGTGGCTCAATAAGCCCTGCCCAAACAAGCGCAAACTATAAATCCCAAAAAACAACAAAACAACATGCCCCGAAATCGCTGTAAGCAAACATGCAGCCATGATACCGGCAATCACGAACAGGGTGAACCTCTTCAAAGGGATATGATCAATTTTTTTTCCTATAAAAACAAGCGTTGATGCGCTGAGCAAAGTTGCACCTGCATACAATGCACTGAAAAAACTACTGCTTATCCCAAAACTCTCAAGAAAAGAAGGGATATATAGCGACACGATAAATGTCTGGCCAAAGCTGCTGAAAAAAACCAGCAGCACCCCGTATAATAAAATTCGTGGATTGTTCCGGAAAAATACAATGTAGTTCACGAAAATCAGGATTACGATCAGCTCATTAAAAATAATTAACCACCATCAGTTATTGATGCAAAGATAATCAGTCTCGCACGTGCGGAATCCGTGTTCCATTAAAAAAGCGTTAAAAGAAAAAAATGTCGTAAAACAAAGGAATTGCAATCACCAGAATAACTGAATGAATAAAGACTTAAGCGGACATAAAAACAACACAAAAAATATTTTTATTTGTTTTTTTATGGATGTATATCATAATTATTTTTATTTTTGACATACAATTTGTGATTATATCGCCAATTGTTACCAGTCTGCCGGGAAACATTTTCCGGTGCGGTTGAAGGATTTATTAGCAGGAATCACAACACGCGCAGTCAGGATAAACCCGGCATTGCCCGGTTACCTGACGGGAATGTTGCTACCGGCAGATGAGAGGAGAAGGAGGCGTGTTACAGGTTGGAGGGATGGCGGGTGGGTTTTAACGGACTATTGGTCATTATTATATGTGTTATTCTATAGCATTTCTTGAAAGAAAAGCCTTGAGGCTTATTCAAAGGTATTCCGGTATTTTACCGCCGTCATGGAGAGAAAACCTCAAAACGGAAAGCATGCCGGAAAATCTGTCCCATTACTATTTCGTGAGTGGATTTACCCATCCGGTGCTTCCGGTGATAAAGCATAGCGGGCCGGAGATGCTCTATTGGGGACTTATACCCCACTGGGCAAAAGACACAGCGGCGGCGGAAAAAATCCGGAAAGGAACGTTGAACGCGGTGGGCGAAACCGTTTCCCACAAACCATCTTTCAGGAAAAGTATTCGCTCTAAGCGCTGTGTGCTGCCCGTAAGTGGTTTCTTCGAGTGGAAAGCGGTCAATGATGCAAAATACCCATATTATATTTATCCTGCCGGTGATTCCATGTTTTCTTTGGGATGCCTGTACGACACCTGGACCGATCAACAAACCGGCGAGATCATTAAAACATTCAGCATCATCACCACACCAGCCAACCCGCTGATGGCAGAGATACATAACCGAAAAAAACGGATGCCTTTTATCCTGAAAACAGAACAAATTGCCCGCTGGATTGACCCTGCCAGCCCTAATGATCAAATCCTCTCAATGATTGAGCCTCTGGATGAAAAAGAGATGTGTGCGCACCCGGTATCCAGGGATTTGAATTATGCAAACAAGGAAAGAAATACCCCTGCCGCTTTAAAAGAGCACCATTATCCGGAGCTGCCATTTCTTTCGACCGGCAATCCATAACTTTGGCACCGGCAAAAACCCCTTGCTTTTCTGCCTTTTGAAAGCATGAAACCACCGTTTCATGCATACACCGGGGGTGAAAGTTTCAGAAAAGTCAAAACAGCTTGTCAACTGTTTACGAATAAATGGTAAATTTGCATGATGATTTATCTTCAAGAGACCTTTCCGGCTTTTTTTATCGCTTTCTCAGATAAGGCATGCCGGAAAAATGTTTTCTTAACTTAACAAAACCCAATACTTTTCAAATTTTTCACAAATGAAGAAAAAAGACACATTTAGGCTATTATTGATTGTATTTGTTTTGATGTTGCCGGTCATTCCTGTTGCAGCGCAGCTTTTCGAGGCAGATGTTTCCAATTTGAGGACTCCGGATGCAAAACTTGAACAGGTACCGGATGACCCATTCAATGACCCCAAAAATGTAGAACGCTTCCTTGAGCAGTTTCAGCTTACGGGTGGACGAATTGTAGGCGGGGAAGATGTAGATATCAAAGATTATCCCTGGCAGGTGTCCATGCAATTGCAACCCCAGTTTGGAGGCTCGCACTTTTGCGGAGGTACGATCGTGGATGAGGAATGGATAATAACGGCAGCCCACTGTTTGGTATTTGAGCAAAGTGGCGGAGATTTTTATCTTACACCCGGACATGTTCGCGTTCGTGCCGGGTTTACCCTGATGAACAATACTTCCCAAGGGCAGTATTTCAATGTGGAAGAGCTGATTATGCATCCCAGCTACAATACAAACAGTCACCGTTTTGATATCGCACTGGTTCGGCTGGCAGAACCCATCGACCTTGACGACTCCAATATGGCCAAGGTAGGTATTGTGGGTGAGGATGATGTAAATGCAGGTATGACCGAGCCCGGTCAAATGGTTAAAGTCTCCGGATGGGGTGCAACCTCATTTGGCGGTCCGGCTGCCAATCATTTGCAGGCCATCGAGGTACCGATCCGCGCTGTTTCCCAAACCAGCTACCCGCCATCCTGGATCACAGATGATATGATCCTTGCCGGTGCCGCCGGAAAAGACTCTTGTCAGGGAGACAGCGGCGGCCCTATGGTTGCCCAGGATGGACAAGGCTGGTATAAACTGGCCGGTGTTGTCAGTTGGGGTGTGGATTGCGGCCTGGCTCAATATCCTGGTGTATATGCAAGAGTGAGCTATTTCGAAGACTGGCTCAATTCCTACCTGGAGACACCCGACCCGAACCAATTCCAGGAAGTGATCTATGAAACCTTCGGCGACGGAGATATTCCGGATGGATGGTCAAACATCATTATAGAGGGACCTACAGGATTTCCAGGCTGGGAATGGACTGATACCGGAGCCCAGTTCGGAGGCCAACTGCAATCTACCACCGCAGCAGACGGGTATCTCGTTCTGAACTCTATAGAACACGGGCAGCCAAATGTGGATGAAGAAGTCGACCTCATAAGTCCATCCATGGACTTGTCCGACGTTACAAACGATATTGTCTTTTCCGTTGAACACAGGGCAAGAACCTTTGGCAATGCCGACATTCGTATTTATATCAGCACCGATAATTTTAACACACAGACAGAATTGTACAGATGGCATAACGCCCCACCAAACCAGCATAACGGGGATAACCCGGTGGTTTCTGTATTTAACATTACCGATATTGCCCAGGGTGAAAGCGATGTCAGGATAAAGTTCAAATGGATTGGCAAACGCGACTACTGGTGGTTGCTCGACGACTTCAAGGTAGCCGTTGAATTCCCACCTCTGGAGATCGAGTTTAACGTTACCGACGGCGAAAACCCTCTGGCAAACGTAGAAATATTCACACCATACACCGGACAGGAAACAACCACTGACAATAATGGCGTCGCTTTTCTTAGCCTGTTTGAGGGGGAGTACCTGATCACCGCCAAAAAACCCGGGTATCATGAATACCAGGAACTGATAACCATTACGGAAGATGGTCAGATAGTTGAAATTGAGATGGAATTAATAACCTATCCGGAAATCGTTATCGACAAGGATGAAATTCAAATCTCCGTTCCACAGGGAGCTACACAAAGTGCAATGCTCAATATTGGCAACGCAGGCGACGGTTTTGTGCATTATGCCCTCTATGCCTACCCTTCTGCAGGTAAAACCAATCAAAATAAGGCAAGCGATAATAAAAAACTGGATGAGGTCGTGGAAATCCATTATGACAACGGATATGACGCAGGAGTTGGAACAGGTAACCCAACCACATTCATGAGCGCAGCCAGATTCACCGCGGAA
The DNA here is from genome assembly GCA_007695305.1 of Bacteroidia bacterium. Lineage (GTDB taxonomy): Bacteria > Bacteroidota > Bacteroidia > Bacteroidales > UBA7960 > PUPG01. The sequence goes on along the minus strand of REEA01000090.1, from coordinate 20,635 downwards.
GAGCTGGCAGAGTATTACCTGATCTATCAACTGGCTGCCGTAAAATACCACATCAACTCCGACCAGTTCGCAAATATAACCGTCAAAGTATGGGAAGAAGGTACGGCAACCAGTCCCGGTGCGGTAATCTATTCAGAAGATGCAACGGCTGAAACCATAGCGGGTGACTGGTCGGTCCATATTCTCAATGAACCCATTGAACTGGAACCCGGACAGGAATACTGGATAGGCTATTCCATACAAACCACCGGAGGACACCCTGCATCAGTAGACAGCGGTCCGCTTGTCCAGGGAAAAGGAGGTTGGATGTTCTTTAATAATATCTGGCAACAACTTACTGATATCAGCCCAACAAGGGATTATAACTGGACAATCAGGGGTATTCTCAATCTCACAGCGGAAGTTGACTGGCTCACCTTTGATCCGCAAAGCGGACAGGTAGGCGAAGGAGAAAACCATGATGTGAGTTTTATATTTAACACAAGTGAACTCGACCTGGGGCAGTATCATGCGGAAGTGCTGCTGCAGCATAATGCAGGTGATGATTTGTTTATCCCCGTTACCCTGAATGTATTGGTAGCCGAGTTCGATGTCACTTTTGTGGTTTATGATGAAAACGGTGATCCGGTAAATAACGCAACCATTACCCTCGCCGGCGATACAAACAGTCCCGGCGATTACGTATTTCATGATATCCCGGTCGGTCTCCACGAATACCAGGTAGCAAAAGCCGGATATCATACAGCATCGGGTATGGTCAATGTCGGTTTTGAAGACCTTGTGTTTGAAGTCACACTCATTTCTGAGGCAAGCGATGCCGTTACGCTGAATGTAACCGTTGATGATGAATTCGGCGATCCAGTGGAAGGAGCATACATGTTTGTTGAAGGTTTTGGGGGATATGCTACCGATGAAAACGGGCAATTCTCGCTAATAACAGTTCCGGGAACATACGATTATTCTGTGACAAAAACCGGTTTTGAAGCCTTTGCTGATCAGGTGATCGTTACCACCGATGATGAACAGTTTCTGGATATTACCCTTACCTATCTCCGTTTTGACGTCGTGGTTGATATCAACCTGGAAGAAGCCGGCACAGTTACAGGCGGAGGAGAATACTATTACGGACAAACCGCTTTGGTTACTGCAGAAGCCAATACAGGATTTGAATTCCTTGGCTGGATGGAAGGTGCGCTGGAGGTATCAGAAGACGAAGAATATTCTTTCGTTGTTACCACCGACCGGCACCTGCTCGGCATGTTTGCTGTCAAAACATACACCATCATAGCGACCGCCGAAGGTAACGGTGGAATCAGCCCATTAGGCGAAGTTGTTGTAAACCATGGCGACGATGTGGAGTTCAATATCCTCCCCGTGCCGGGTAACCATATTGAAGATGTAATGGTGAATGGCGAAAGTATGGGAACCATTGAAAGTTATACATTCGAAAATGTGACCGAAGACGGACATACCATCCACGCAGTTTTTGCCATCAACATATATGATGTTACCATAACAGCTCAAGGTAACGGAACGGTAGATCCAATGGGGGTTATCGATGTTCCCCATGGTGAAAGCGTGATCATCACATCAACCCCCGATCCCGATCATCATGTTGCTGATATTCTGGTTAATGGAGAAAGTGTTGGCGGACATAACCAGTATATCCTCACCAACGTAGCCGGCAATACCGATGTACATGTGATCTTTGAGTTTTCTGTTGGTATTGATGAATTGGATCAACTCACCGGGATAAATGTTTACCCCAATCCGGCAACCAATCAGGTTACCATATCAGGGAACACCTCTTTGTCGGAGATCAGGCTCTACAATATGACCGGCCAGATGATCCGGTCAGTAAGGACCAACGATGTTGAGTATACCTTGAACATTGGCGGTTTACAAAGTGGCATGTACCTTATCAGGGTGGTTTCTGAACAAGGTGTTCAAACAGCAACCCTGCAAATCCAGTAGCATTTTGTCATTAAAAAAGCGGGAGTCAAAAAATTTGACCCCCGCTTTTTTTTGCTCTGTTGGGTTGTGTTTATCTTAGGATAAACATTCGGTCTCTGTAAATGCTATCCCTTGTACGGACTTCGAAAATATAAATCCCATCCACCAACGGACTGCCATCGGGGCCGGAGCCATTCCACTGAATCGCGTTTTCGCCGGCAGGGAAAGACCTGTTTTGAAGTATGTTGAACTTTCTGCCGGACATGTCATAGACATAAATTGAAGCCTGTGCCGGCAAATTGAGTGTAAAGATGATATTGGTATAGTCGGAAAACGGGTTTGGATAATTATAAGCCCTGACCACCTGGGGCAGTAAGATGTCCTGTATCCCGGTGTCATCTGTTGAAAGGACAACCTCAACCGTTTTGTCTTCTCCTTCCAGTAAAAAGGTGTCTTCAAAAGGGAAATATCCGTCTTTTGAAACAGTGAATAAATATTCACCCTCGACCAGTTCGACGGTGGCGAAACCTTCTTGGTCAGTGGTGAGAGAGAACCCGGTTGTTTGGATCACGATGGTTGCACCTTCAATGGGGTTGGCCGGAGTTTGGTCATCGGTTACGAGGAATGTCACATCGTAGTATTCGTCGGCTACTTTTGTTCCACCCGAGAAAGCTGCCACATATCTGTTTCTGGCACCGGCAACCACTTCCATGGAGTTGTCGCCGGTAATGTCAGGGATGGCCCGTATTATATCTACCGCGTCAGGCATAGGAATAGAGTCCAGCACCTGACCGTCGGCACCGGCCAAAAAGTATAGGTAGTTTGTCTGAAACAAAGTTCCCACTGCCACATCATTGATTCCGTCGCCGGTGATGTCGCGCAAGGAAGTTACCGCCCAACCCTGATCAGCAATGGGTGTTGACCATAATATCTGGCCATCTTTGCCGCTGATGGCACGTGCCATTTTCACCGTGGAATAAGACGGCAAAATATCCATGTAGCCATCTCCGTTCAGGTCACCAGCCTGCCAAAAGTCAACGATCAGAGAGTTGCCCAGGTTGCCGGAATAGACGATTTCACCATTGGTCACATCCACAAGATAATAATGGCCGTTAAACGTTCCGATGATCACATCATTGATACCATTATCAGTTATATCACTGATTTGCTCCAAAGCCCATACAGAACTTCCTGAAGTAGAGAGTTCCCAAAGGATAGAACCGTTGGCACCGCTTAAGCCCAGCACTCTTCCCTGTTGGCCTGGTGTTTGTCCTCCGGCCACTACATCTGGAATACCATCTCCGTTAAAATCCTGAACAGCCAGCACGGAATAGGCCGCACCGCCCATGGGGGTGTCCCAGATCAGTTCACCTGTTAACCCGTTCAAAAGGAAAACCCGCCTGGGACCCGTACCCTGTCCGTCATCGCCTGTAGCGGCAAGGACATCCCGATAACCGTTACCATTATAGTCATAAGAGGCATCTACCATATATACCCAGCCACCACCGCCATACAGATTGGTTTCAAAGCGCCATATAATTTCACCGGTACGTGACGACAGAGCCGTAACAGCACGATCACCGTATGCTGTTCCAATGATAATATCATGGAAGCCATCACCATTCAAATCGTCAGTGAGCACAATACCTTTGGCATATTCTACCGTACCCACCTCTGTTTCCCATAAGAGATCAGGCGTACCTGAAGCATTTCCGTTAAACATCATGATGCGCAATCCACGGGTACATATCACCACATCATCCACCCCATCATCATTCACATCAGGAACCGGTAAAATAGCCCGCGGATTATCAAAACTACTGCCGGGCAAATGTAAATCCCACAGAACAGTTGCCAGCGGATAATCAATATCCTCAGAGTAACCGGTGAGTTCAATGGTATAGGGTGATTGCTCCTCATTGTTAAAATACAAGATGGCATCACCATCAACCACTCCGGCTGTCAATGGCTGAAACCAAAATGGCAGAGCTATCGATTGCACAGGGCTCAGTGTAAGCGGAAACTCAACGGTCCAGTCCCACCAGTAGTCTTCCGCAGAAAAAGTAATATCATCGAGGAGCAGTTGTGAATCACCCATGTTTTTCAGTTCAATGAAACCACGGGTAGAAGAGTTTATCCTCCTGTCGCCAAAATCTATAAGGTCTTCAACAGTAGTAAGATAAGGTCCTGAAGCCAAACCGTTCCCTTCAAGAATAATATCCACCTCAGGAGAAGCCGGATCATTGGAATGTATGGTCATGGTGGTTTCATAAATATGGATATCCTGTGGTGCAAAGGTCACCGTTACTGCATGGCCTGCATCCGGTTCAATGGTAATGGGTAAGTCAGCATCAACTGAAAAGGCATTGTTCTTACCGGGAAAGGTGATGTCGTTCACCACCAGGTCGCCTGTTCCGGTATTCAAAATTGTGAGCACCCAGTCTTCTGAATCACCCAGGGTAACATTCCCGAAATGGTAAGAAGGCGGAACCTGTATGACTGGTGTACCGGAGCCCCATGGATCGACCTGGTAAAGGGTGGAAATTCCTGTTGACGTTCTGCCGATGTACCAGAGAAAAGTGCCATCATGGTATATACCGGTGGCCCGGTGATCCTCATAGGGAAAAGATTCGATCAAGGTTCCGTCCAGTTCAACCAAATGGATGAAATCATTCCAGAAATCCACAATCCACAATGAATCACCTTGCAAAGCCAGATCCCAGGGCTGGTTCGAAGGTGGTGTAAAATCGGAGATAACATTGCCCTGATCATCCACATAATGAATGGTTCCGGGATTCGGGAAATAGGTTGCCACATAGAAATTTCCATCATCCCAGGCAATACCCGACATATAGGACCCTGGAAGATCAAACTGCGACACAAGATTACCCTCCAGGTCTATCTGCCAGGCCTGTGCGGGTGTTGAAGCCCCTGTTTGTTCAATGGTCCACAAATGCTGACCGTCAAATGTAAGTCCCAGCGTATTGTCCTGAGGCCCATCAAACAGCAACTGCAATTCCTGGGTAGCCGGATCAAAAGTGTAGACCTTGTGACCCACGTTGCCGTATAACCCACCAATAAACAGGACATTTCCATCAGAAGCCAGGCCACCTGCGTTGTTGTGAATGGAAAACTGATTGACAATGGTCCACCCATTGTCGTTCCTCGGCGTTGTATTACTGCCGGTTACAATAAATGGCAGGCAAAGCCAGGCGCAAGCAAGAAAAAAAACAGATAATTGATTTTTCATGATTGTTGTATTTGTTTGTAGCTGAAAAATGAGTTGCAAGATAAGAAAACAATTTACAATTTACGGACAATACGAATATACAAAAAATTGTACTTGCTAATATATTCAACTTTTCTTAATTTTATAGATTCAAAGGTTTGGATATTCAAGAACAAAATTATACAGTCATGCTGAAACATACTTTTTATATATTACTCGCTCTAACATTTTTTTATTTACCGGTAGCATTGACCGCTGAAGAATTTCCCGTTGCCACTGACGGATTCAGTCAAAATTACCCCATGGTGGTTTTTGATGGCGAAGATTACTTTACTGTATATCTTGACAGGCGTGGTGGTGATTACAGTTTTTACTCCAGGTTTATTTCACCTGAGGGGGTTGTTTCCCAGGAGCAATTGGTCGTTCCCGCCCATCCGGCCATGTCGTTCATGCCTGCCTTGGCTATGGGCACGGAGAACTTTTTATACACCTGGTCGCGGCAGAGGGGCATATTTGATTATAACCGTGATGGGATGGCTCGTATTCTTGGTTTGAACGGAGCACCTTTATCGGGCAATATCCAGGTTAACGACAATCTCGCCCAGCACTCACCGGCATTCATGCGCACTGCTTTTGACGGTGAGCATTACCTGGTGATATGGCAGGATGGGCTGCCAACACAAGGTGCCCGGATACTGGGCCAGTTTGTTTGTGCCACAGACTATAACCTCGTAGGCGGCAATTTCATCATCAGGCCAGAAGTGCTTGAGCAAAGCCATGCACAAATATACCCGGATATTCTCTTCGATGGCACCAATTATCTGATCGTTTGGGACGATAACCGCAGCGGCGAACGTTCCATTTACGGATGGTTCTTTGACACCGATGGGGAGCCCGTTGGGGATGACTTTGTGATATCGGATCTGCCCCAGAGACAATTGCTCGTGAGGGTAGCCTACAATGGCGAACACTATCTCGCAGTATGGGCCGATCGCCGGCACGGATCAAAAAATGGTGTCTTCGGTCAAATGTTTGACAGCAGCGGCAACGCAGTTGGAACAGATATGGCTATAAGTCCCCTGCAAAACAACGAAGAACGATCGTGGCCGCGTGTGGGATCAAACGGAAACCAGTTTATGGTGGTTTGGGAACAGCAAAACCTGACCAAAGAAGCTGCTCCGGTGGCCAGGTTCCATGATCTGATCAGATATCCTGCGGCGGGTGTAGACAAGGAAAAACAAACGGTATGGTATGAAGTCCACGGAAGAATCATCAATGCGGATGGAAGTTACCATACCAATGAAATACCGGTTGGTGTCAATCAGTTCCACCAGAGAGATCCTGAAGTAACCGGCCAGGGAGACCAGTTTCTTGTTTTATGGCAGGACTCACGCGTAAATAACCAATATTCGGACATTTACGGACGGTTTTTCGAAGCCATGCCACCGGTTGTTTTGTCCTCACCGCAAAACCTGCAAGCCTCATTTACAGGGGAAGCCATAATGCTGGAGTGGGATCCCCCTGCCTCCAAAGAGGCTGACTTCATGCATTATAATCTTTATAAAGATGATGAGCTCCTTGCCGATGAAATCACAGAAACAGCGTATACTGATGAATTATTTGAGCAAAATACCACATACAGTTATTATGTGACAGCGTATTATGATGCGGGTGAGTCGGATCCTTCCAACACTGCAACGGTGGATATTCCCACTTTATACATATCCGTGCAGTTTCAGGTTGGCGCCACAGCAGCAGGCAGCACAAGCGTCAGTTTAGTTGATCCATTGGAAGGTGCTCAGGTTTGGCTTGAGAACTATGGTGAGACAGATACTGACAATATGGGTTTTGCTCTTTTTGAAGAGGTGGGTGTCCATCAGAGCCTCCAATGGGAAGTGACCAAAGATGGGTTTTTCCCTGAGGAAGGGTCAGTGAATCTCACCGCAGAAGATCTGGTGATTGAGGTAGTCCTCACACAAGACGATACGTCTGTGCCAATGACCGGAGAACAGGGTCAGTTCAGCATAGTTCCAAATCCTGCGGATCAATGGATCAAAGTGATCAGCGATAAAAAAATGATCCGGGTAGAAGTGCTCGACATGCTTGGTCAAACAAGAATCGGCAATGATGCCCATTCAGCAAATGAGATGGAGGTAAATATCTCAGACCTGCCGGCAGGGATCTATTTCCTAAGAGCAATACATGATGACCAGACAATCACAACAGACAGGTTTGTCAGAAGATAATTGTATTGTTAAACTTTTGAAGGGCAAAATGTTGCCGCGAAAAGCTGTGTTTATGGAATGACCGGCTTTTCTTCAACCTGTATCACCTCCCGGGTTACTGCATGGTGCACAAAAGACACAATTGAGCTATTTTCCGGGACCCAATCCTCATCGAGGGTGATGGTATAACTGAAAGTGAAATTGTCCCCCACATTAATGGAAGATTCATTGACCATTTCTCCCCAGACTTCGTTCAATGAAGTGCGCAAAACATATTTATGCTCGTAGTCTTCAATCACCCCTGATGGATAATCGGGATCATTGGTACGTTGTGGCTTGATGATACCGCTTTCGGTGAGAAACACCGATAACCGGTATTGACAGGATGATGGCATCAGGGTATGCACATCAATATTTGCTGTTAAAGTGGCTGAACTTTCAGTATAAGAAACGTCCAATCCCAGTCCAAAGGCCGGTTCCTTCTCCATGGCCAGGCTCACAGCATCCCACCAGGCATAAGGCCCCATCAAACTACTGGCATTAAACGCTTTACGATTTACCATGCCGATTGGATACTGATTTACTCCGAAAAAATTATTCAGGGTATTGCCTTCGTCAGTCTGGAAATCATAGCTGAACGTACCTTCTGAAACACGGGCAAACCAACCGGCATGAATCGACATGATCACTAGGCGGTCTCCGTACCATTCTTTGATCTCTGCGGCGATGGCAGAACCTTCAGGGCAATTGGGGCATTGATGCCCCGTGAATTCTTCCAGCAGAACTTTTTGAACTACGTCCCAATGTTCTCCATTGGGGCCTTCATAATCAGTCATATATGGACCTTCAATGGTGTCGCATCCCATCAAAACAAACAATGACATGAAAGGGATCAATAATACATTGCGGATAATCTTTCTGATATACATATTCATGCGCTTTAAAAACTACTGGTTACATTCAGGGTAAAACCATAGGATGCAGGTACTTTTCGGCAAACACCCCCGACACAAATAATGCCCTCTCTCTGTTTGCCGAAAGAGAGTCCAAACCGGTTTGCACCGCGGGTATATCCGGTACTCACTGTATAGTAATGAACGCGAAGGTCCTTGTTGTTGTTGCCGTAATTGTACTGGTCGCTAACAGCAAAGAACCAATTGGGGGCTATATTGTATTCCACCATGGCCATGACCCAATCCTGGTTGTCCTGCCGGGTGGACAGGTGTTGAAACTCCCCCCGGAGGCTTCTTCGATTGGGCAGTCGATAGGTCATATCAGCAATCAGTATGTGTGCATATACCATTTCCTTATCCACATATCCTTCAATCACATTTTGGTTATAAGTAATGTAGGCATAGGAAAATAGTCCCCGCAACGTTCTTGAAAACCGCCTGTTCAATTCAATATTAACATCCTGGAAATAGCGTTCATCACCCAGGCGGAAGAAATCGGAACGATACCCTTTGGTGCCTCGTTGTCCTATGGGGATGGTATCATGGATTCTTTCCCGGTGTATGGAATTGGCAAGGCTGTAGTTGAGGGTCACCGTTGTGCCGTATGGTCCTCCAAGAGTTGTTTCCCTGGGGATGGTGAAATTTAGTTCGGACATGAAGCCAATTTCTCCGTTTGGCTGGGTGGCATATGGATACATACCACTCAGGCTGTATAAATGCTGTTTTGTTGCTGGTGGCAAATAATTGATATTAAGATTGTTACCTGTCTCATTACGGTCGCTGCGAAAAGCCATATTATCGATCCGCTTGGCAGAAACAAGCAGCCCCAACCCTCTTACAGCGTAAGTTGCGTTGATATGCAACGCCTGACCGTCTTTATAAATGAAATTGTTATCGGCAGAAGGATCATTTACCTTATGGGCGTATTCAGTGCTAATGTTCAGAGGGCCTCTCACAAAATTAAGGCGACCGGCAAAAGCGGCAACATTCTCAGGCAAATGATAGCGGGGGTTATTATCCGGCTGGTATTTGCTGATCACGCTTCCGGCGATTGTCCAACGATTTTGGTGATTAGTTAAAGCCGGTATCACAGCGTTTAGGTTGACTCTCGCATCAAAGCCTCTCACAATACCCGGTCCGGTGTCGAAAAACAGACGCTGCCTGCCAATCACGCCACGCAGACTAACCCCTTCCACAGGCCGGTAAACCAGGCGAAAACCCTCCATGGCATTGTCAATGCCCAGATTTTTCTCTTCATAGGTTCGGAAAATCAAACCGCTCCCGAATTGCTCATAATAGTTGCCAACAGTAACCTCCAGGTTATCCCGGGTATAGGAAATAAAACGATAGGGAATGCCATGCCCGTTGTAGTTTTCATCGTAGCCCAGCAAGGCATTCTGATAGCTCTCGTAACGCAGGCCTACTGTAAATCCCCGGTACGACATATTGACGTTGGCAAAACCGTTCATCCGGATTTTTTCAGATACTTCCGGTGCATCAATTACGGAATCGGGCAGGTAATACTGGGCATCAAGCTGGAAATTTCCCCATATCCTGGCTCCATCAAGCAAATTCTGTCCGTATGTCTGGAAGGTTATTCCTGTAAACAGGCAAATCAGGAGAATAGCCAACAAATTACTGTATCGGTTTTTTATCTTCTCCAGGCTCATTCTTCAAGCAGTTCAATTAACAACTCATACATGTCCCATTCCATGCCCGGCGAAAAAGAGGTATGCTGATATACAAGCTCCCCTTTGCCGTTGAAGATAAATGTGTGGGGCACAATATTCACACCCATTGCACGGCGAAAATCACCGTTTTCATCCAGATAAAATTCGTAATCCCATCCACGGCCCATAACCATGGGCAACACATTAGGACGGGTGCGGGCATCATCCGTACTCACTGCTATAAGTTTAAACCCGTATTCCTGCCATTCATGATAGATATCATCAATGGCATTAAGCTCCTGCAAACAGGGGCGGCACCAGGTGGCCCAGAAACTGATCACAAAGGGCTTCCCTTCATTATGAAGGTTGCTCGCGTTGATTTCTTGTCCATCCAGAGTAACAATAGTCAGATTGGGCAAGTCCGCGCTCTTCTGCGCATTTGCCTGCATCAGTGAAACAAAGATCAGGCAGGCAATAAAAGAAATGACTCTTTTCATATCAGGGTGATTAAATGGGTGAATTAGACAAATGCATACTATGGTTTAAGGAATAATGGATATCTTTTGGTTAAAAAGTTTATTGCCCGATTCTATTTGCAAAATATAGAAACCGGTATCCAGGTGACACAGATCAAGTTGATATTCGTCGCTCATCGTTTCTGCACCGTATCCAATTATTTGATGAACCAGCCTGCCCCGGAGGTCAAATATCCTGATGAATCCGTCAACAGATCCATTAAGCATACGGATGGTAAACAAGCCGTTTCCGGGATTTGGATAAATATACATACCGGTTTCTGCTGAAGGATCATCAACAGAGGTTTCATCACCATCATCATCACCATCATCATTATCATCATCACCGTTGTCATCATCATCGGGTTCCTGGTAAACAAGGCGGGAGGTTTGGTGAATATTCATCGTTTCCATATCCTGGATAAACGCCAGTAACTCGATCTGTGTGGTGTCGATTTGTCCCTGGCTCACATCAAAAGGCAATTGAACAGAAAAAGTACTACCCACCTCCTGTTCCTGAATAAATATTCCGTTGGCGTCAGGAATAAAGGACCGCATCACATGATAAAAATCCTTTTCTCCGTTACTGCCGGGAGGGGAATCAAATTCAATGTGATCTTCTGTCAGAGACACCATAAGCCGCAAGTTTTGCGAAAAAAAGTTGGCAAACGACTCCGTTTCAATGTTTGCAAACAACAAGCCATCCTGAATGTGGTAGGTGCCATCTATGGTGAAAGCTGCAGGCCTGCTGTGCTTCAGTTCCATCCGCTCCTCTGTGATCCATTCTGCAGAACCCTGGTAAAAGGAACCCATGGCAGCAAAAGGAGAAAATGTCACTTCATAGAATGCCCGCCGGCTATCGTTGTCTTTCGGATTGAAATGATATATCGGACTGTTCTCATATCCAAAAGGATGATAAAAGATCATGGCATAGGTATCTTCCTGGTTTTGGATCATTGCCCTCAGTTGCGGATTTAATATGGCGCAGCTTCCACAGTTCATGCTTGAGAAGCTTTCAAGCAGGGTAATTTCCCTTTCGGGCAGATAATCATAGACATCCACCGGAACCACCAGCGTATCGCTGGCACCCTCATCAACAGGTGCCCCATTTAAACCGCTGAACCATACCTGAAGCTCATGCAATCCTGCTGCGGCAGGCACCCATGGCGTTTCCGACAAGTAATAAAACGGGATCATGGGGTTCAGATCTATTTCTTCAAAGAAGATCGTATGCACCTCCTCTTCATTGACGCGATGGTGCATGTACAGAGATGAAAAAGTACCACTTCCCAGGTAGGTTATCTCACCATGAATGTCATAATCATGACCGGTTTGAGCAAATGGCCCACCGTAAAAACGATCCAGACGGATATCATGAATCTTGTCGGCCATTCCAAAAAGTGGAATTACGAAAAGTGTACAATAAACAGCAAGTTTTTTTAGCATATGCAGCATAAAACCAAAGATTTTTATAGCTGAAATTTCGGGGATATCAGCGTTTTGGATATCCCCGAAACTTCCAATTAGATGAACAACTAAATGTCAGGATGCATGCAAATGCACACGCAAACCATTTACCTGACAATTGAAACGCGACGGATTTCTTTTTGTTTACCGTTAAACACTTCAACAAGATAAATACCGTCTTTCCATACGGATACGTCGATTCTCACTTGTGTATCCTGCAGCACCATTTCAAGCACGCGATTTCCGGCCATGTCTGATACCCTGAGCATTGCCGGGCCTTCAATGGCCGGTATTTCAACAAACAACGCTGAAGAGGCCGGGTTTGGATAGATATTGACTTCTGACAGGTCAGGTGAAGATACAGCCGTTTGATCTTCGGTGGTAAAATGTATGGATTCGGGATCCGTAACCTGACCGTCAATTCCCATTACCGGTTGCAGTTCAAGCACATAGGTGGTATTGTGCACCAGCATCTCCAGGGGCATTATGTGAATTTCGGTGTGATCCTCATTGATTTCGGCATCGAATGGGACAGCTTCTCCACCGGCCTGCGTATGAAAGTGAATGATATCCGGCAAGGTTCCATGGGTGATATCTGATCCATCGGCATGCCAGACAGGCTGATTGGAAGTGATGACGAATGTTTGATCCAAAGGAATTTCAATGGCTCCATCATCCAGATCAAACGTAATGACAGGTGTGCCGTAAGTATCCCTGGTGGTAAACGACACTGAACCACCGCCGATGGTCTTGTCGGTATCAGCGCCCAGCACATCCTCAATATGGATCACATAGGTTGTCAGGAAATCCAGCATGTTGTCAGGCTGTATCCCGATGATTTTATTGTCTTCTGTAACGAATACACTGAAAGGTACCGCATCTCCGGACTCAGTTTCAAAAACAAACAGTTCGTGGGCATTGTCATTGGTTATCTCTGAACCATCAAGGAAGGTTACCGGTTCATCATAGATGGCTTCAATGGTAACGTCAGGCTCAACATCAGTTTCACCATTTGCAATATTAAAACTGACAAATTTACCGCTGGTCAGATAAGCACTTTGGTAAATTTCTTTTGTGCCATGATTTTGAACAAATACTACAACCATCAGGTCTTCCATTTCCTCCACGTTGGTGGTTGACATATCATGAGAGAAGGAGAATGTATATTCTTCCAATGCTGATAAGGTAACAACGGTTCCCTGCGCATTGGGCATCATTTTGTGCATCACATGGTGGAATTCCGTTTCACCATTGGTTCCGGTATTTCCGTAAGTTACAGACTCAATGATAACGACATGGAGGCGTGATTGGGGAAAGTCGGCAAATGGCATTATCGAGCCATCAATGCTGATCATGTCACCGTCAATATCATAAAACCCTTCGATTGCCATAAAAGACGGAACCTGCAGTGCCTGCTGGAGCGCATTTGTTACCACAGCCCCGCTTGTTGCCAATTGATTTCCCTCCAGGAACAGATTGGGTACACCCGATACACCATAATACGTTCTGCGTATGCCGCCTTCGGGCGTAAAATATGGATCACCCGCTCCGGGCCAGTTCATCTGGTATTTGATCAGGGACATATCATCGGCATTATTGTAGGCGAAATTGTTAAAAAAACCATTGTTGAATGTAGCACAAGGCGGACATGTAGAGCTGGTAAACATTTCAAACAGAGGCCGCCGGGCAACTGAATCAAAAGCTACGGAAATGGTTTTTGATAAACTATCATTGTCGGGATTGTTATCTTCTGTTTCGCCGTTAACGTTTGATATGAAAACATGCAGCTCATAGGTGCCGGAATCAGGATCCATAAAGTCATCCGCTTCGAAATGAAATTGCTCACCCAGTTCTATGCTTAATCCACTAAAAGAGGTGGTGTGCACGTCACCATCATCGAGTTGCCAGTGGAGGTCAAAAGACTCAATGACATCGGTTCCCAGATTTAAAACCGTTCCCTCCACAACGGTGGAACCGGCAATAAGGTCAGGTACATCAATGCTATTCACGGCCAGGTCAAATTCCTGTGGTATCATCACCAATACATCATCGATGTACCAAAAATTGATATTGTAGCTGTTCCCTGAAAAGAAAAAGGAAAACTGAAAGTCGTCGCTGGTAACCATATCACCATCCAAATCTATACTCACTTCCTGTGCCGGCACATTGCCGGTGGGATTCAAGATCTGCCAGACGGTATTCCAGGCACCTCCATTGGTTCTCGCAGCCACTCCTAACGTGTAAGGCCCGCCAAAATGATCTAACATGTGTTTGAACGATAACAGCAATACACCTGAGTCATTCCCCGAAAGGTCCAGAGATGGGGAAATAAGGTTTGAGGATCCGGAAAATTGTGGACTCCAGTTGAAACGGGCTTCCGGTCCCACACCACCGGCATTTGCTGTTGACTGAACAGACCAGTTAGTCGCAAAAGCACTGATAGACCAACCGTCCGGAGGCATCTGACCGCCTCCGAAATCTTCATGTAATACAATCTGTCCGAATGACATTGATACGGCAAGCAATAACGCAAACAAAAACGTAAATTTCTTCATGATGCTTTTTTTTGTTGTTTAAATGATTCGTTTAATGTAAGTTATGTTTTGGATCAGACAAAGAAGACGTAAGAAACTATATTTTAAAAAGGAAATAATCCTTTAAGTGATCCGCTAAGATGTTATTTCCTGATCACCAGCTTTCCGGAATAAATTTGCCCGGTATCATTTTCCAGTCTGTACAGATATAGTCCATCCGGATAATTACTGATATCGAATGTAAAAGAATTATTCCGCAAGTCGATGGGAAAACGCTCAACCAATATCCCGCTAATGTCGTAGATCACAAGTTTGGAATGCCCGGACACATCATCCAAATTGTGGGAAAGTACAACAACGGACGACGCCGGATTGGGATATATACTCACCCGGGGTTGGTTTTCATCAGAGATAAAAGGAATATTTGTGGTATCCTCCGTTTCAAATACCACTGTGACGATGACCTCTTCAAACCCTTCGTTCCGGCTAAAAAACTCGTAGTCGATGATACTAATGCCCACCTGACCCTGCGGATAATATTCTGCATAAAAATCTGTAGCCGAAGAGGTCTCACCGGGCCCAAGAATAATAGGATCAGTGGTTTCATAAACATCCGGAGTAAAACAATAGTTGGCCCAACAAAAAGCATTATTTGTTCCCTCCAGGATATCAATCTCAATTTTTCTGACCATAACCTGCATATCATCATCAGAGTCGTTGTGAAAAAATACTTCACCTTTGATCAGATTCGCATGGGCATCTCCATGCACAAAAAGCGTGTCTCCGGTAATGTCGTTGCCGTCAGCATCTAACAATATCAAACCCTGACCCAAACTATAATATGCGGTAAAAGTGATTAGAATAAGGGGGAGTAGAAATTTTATCATAATAGTTTAAATTTGATTGTGGGAATCACAATATTATCCGATATGCAAAGATATATATTTTCTCATATTAAGAACAAGCACAGGAATCGATTATTTTTCATAATAATGGGAAAAATTCATATATTGCATCAGGATAAATAGACATTTTACATGGACTTCAATGTTCTTATGTCTACATCCATTTTTGGACAGGCGTGTTTTATTTTCCAATAGCCAACAAACTGATCAGGGTTATTTACCAAGGAATAACCTTGCAAAAAACATATATTATGAAGACACTGTTTACCATTCTTGCTTTTTTTCTTGTGGGTTCAATGGCAAACGCCCAGTTCATCACTCCGGGTGATGGCGAAACCTACACAATGGATGACCTTGTCAGCATCAGCGGGGGTGTGGTGATCTTCGACGGGGCAAGTTATATCATCAACCAGGACCTTACCATTGCCACAAATGATGGTTTGGAAATCCTGGATGACCTCACCGTGAAAGTGGCTTTTGACAAACGTATCAATATCCATGGGACCCTCGTGGTAGATCCGCCGGAAGAGGTAACTTTCACTTCAGTCAGTGCCATGAACCGTTTTAAAGGGTTTCGATTCGAGGATGCGACCGATGACACCATGATGAAGAACACCATTATTGAGTTTGCCGGCGGCATTCAGCTCATTGGCACACACATGCTTTTTGAAAACTGCACGATCCGTTATTTCGACATGTCAAACACCAGCGCAGCCATTAACCTGCATGGCTCCAATCCCGTGATCCAGAATTGCCTTTTCCTTGAGAATGCGGGTTCGGCCATTGGCAGCGGGGCCAATGTACAGGCGTCTCCACAAATCCTGTACAACGAGTTCATCAGCAATGGCACGGCCAATACCAACAGGCCACAGATCAATCTGGGACCATCAGCGGCCGACACCCTGAAGATCATTGGGAATTACATTGAAGGGGAATACACCATGGCAGGGGGCATCGCCGTTGCCAACCTGATGTCGGTGGGTCATACCCTTGCGCTGATCAAAGACAACTATGTGGTAAACAACCGCTACGGCTATGCCGGCCTGGGCAGCCAGATCACCAGCATCATCCAAAACAATCATTTTATTGACAATAACATACAGGGAGAACCCATGCTGGGAGGCAGCGGCCTGAACTTTATGGGGGGAACCACCAACCAGGCCTTCATAAAAAACAATATCATCAAAGGCAATCTCTGGGGTGTGACCATACAGAACAATGCGCGGCCCAACCTGGGACAGGATGGCAACGAACTTACCGGATACAATGTCATTGAAAACAACATCAATACCGGAACCATTTACGGGTTATACAACAATACACCAGAGTCCATTTTTGCCCAGCACAACTATTGGGGCACCGACGACCCGGATGTAGCCGCCGGATACATCGTGGATCAGGACGATGATCCTTCCCTGGGTCCTGTTACTTTTCTGCCCATCTGGGAGCCCGAAAACCTGGTGGAGTCCTTTGTGCTGGAGGCTGATCACAACGACCAGCTCGATGAGGATGTATACGGAACCATCGATCAGGATGAACAGACCATCCACATTCTTTTGCCATCCGGAGTAAGCACAGATGGGTTAATCCCAACCTTACAACTCTCCGATTACGCCGTTGCAGACCCGCCCGGCGGACAAGCTGTTGACCTCACAGAGCCATTGGTTTATACCATAACCGCTTTCCACGGTGAAGAGCGCACCTACACGGTAACAGCGGAAACAGAGGGACCTGAGTTATTCACGGTAACTTTTAACGTTTTGTTTGAAGTGTTTGGTTTTGACCCGGATGACTACTACGTGGTTATCACCGGCACAATGACCGACTGGGCAGAACCGGGCACGGATCCGGAACTGGAGATGGAAAAAATCAGTGATGACCCTTTGATCTATAGCAAAACATTTTTACTGGAAGAAGGAACCTATGAATACAAATACTTTTCTGACTTTTTTGGAGAAGGATGGGATGGCGGAGAATGGCCGGGAGACCCCCACCGGGTGATCGAAGTAACCGGAGACATGACGGTGGAGGATTTGGTCTACGATCCCGGGCATTACAATGTTTATTTCGAAATCCTGGATGATCTTGGAGAGCCTATCCATGATGCTGTGATAAAACTGGGCACAGAAACAAACGACCCCGGCGATTATACCTTCAACTATGTGACGGCAGGGCTTTATGCATATATGGTGGAAAAGGCGAGTTATTATACTATTGAAGACAGTATCCAGGTTACCGGTCATACATTTTTGACCGTAACATTGTATCCCGATGATACGGGTCTTTCTTCAAAGGAGAAAACATCCATCTATGTTTTTCCAAACCCGGCAGTGACACATGTTGCGGTGGAATCAAACCTGCCGGTTAAGGGTATCCGCATATTTGATCTGCCTGGCCGGGTGATATACGAATCCAACCCCCCGGAAATCTTTACCTATTCCATAGATTGCCGTGGATTCAAACCGGGTCTCTATTTTATGCAGGTTTTCACAACAGGCGGCATGGAAATACGCAGCCTGCAAATTATCAGGAAATAACTTCACCGGAAAATGAAAAATCCATTGGGTGAGCAATCAATTGAATCATCAAAAAAAAACATCATGAACAGTAAAAAAGGATGGATCCTGGGAGGATTGATATTACTCCTTCTTTCGGGTTGTAGTCAGGATAACAGATTGCGGGTGGTTTCTCCCGACAGAAATCTCAGAGTGGACGTTGTTCTGCTTGACAACGGTCAGGTTGCCTATTCAGTAAGGTACAAGAGACAAGTGATCATAGACACTTCGGGTATGGGGTTCACTTTTCAGGACGCCCCTCCCCTGCAGGCTGGCCTTGAAATTACGGGTGTCAGCCACAGCTCTTTCAGCGAAGTGTGGGAAATGCCCTGGGGAGAACAACGCCATGTAAAAAACCATTACAATGCCATGCGGGTGGAACTCGCGGAAACAGAGGGTTTAATGCGCCGTTTTGATTTGGTTTTCAGAGTCTATGACGATGGTTTGGGCTTTCGTTTTGAGTTTCCCGAACAGGAAAATATGACAGATGTACTGATCACGGAAGAGAATACTTTCTTCCAGCTCACCGGCGATCACTTGGTTTGGTGGACACCCGGCGACTGGGATATTTATGAACATCTGTACAACACCACACGTTTTTCAGAAATTGATGCCATCAGCAAGCGCAACCATCCCAACCTTGCCCAGACCTATATCCCTGTAAATGCTGTCAATACGCCTGTAACCATGCGCACCGACAAGGGATTACACCTGAGTTTTCATGAAGCGGCATTGATCGATTATGCTGGGATAACCCTTGAAATTGACTCCATCAACCTTCGGATGCGAAGCAACCTGGTTGGAACAGAGCGTGCTGATTATAAGGTCATTCAACGCACACCCTTCAACACACCCTGGCGAACAATCCAGGTAGCCGAAAGGGCCGGTGATCTTATTGAATCCAGGCTAATGGTGAACCTGAATGAGCCCAATAAGCTGGGAGACGTGTCATGGTTAAAACCGACGAAATACATGGGTATTTGGTGGGAGATGCACATCGGTAAATCCACATGGGGTATGGAGGGTGGAAAGCACGGTGCCACCACGGAAAATGCCAAATATTACATAGACTTTGTTGCCGAACATGACCTGGGAGCCCTGCTGATAGAAGGCTGGTATACCGGATGGGAGAACTGGATTGGGCATGATGACAGGGAAGGGATTTTCGATTTCGTTACTCCCTACCCCGATTTTGACCTTGACGAGGTAACTTCCTACGCTAAGGAGAAAGGTGTACGGCTGGTGATGCACCATGAAACCTCATCGGCTGTGACAACCTATGAAGAGCAGCTGGACACTGCTTTTGCACTGATGTCGCATTATAACTATGACATGGTAAAAACCGGCTATGTGGGGACCATCATCCCGCGGGGGGAGTACCATCACGGCCAGTGGATGGTAAACCATTATCAACGGGTGATTGATAAGGCTGCTGAGCACGGTGTAATGGTCAATATCCATGAGCCCATTATGGCTACGGGGCTGCGGCGCACCTATCCCAACGATGCCACCCGTGAGGGTTTGAGGGGACAAGAGTTCAATGCATGGGCCACCGACGGCGGCAATCCGCCCGAACATCTTCCCATTGTGGCGTTTACACGGATGCTGGCCGGCCCCATCGATTATACCCCCGGTATCTTCAATATCAAGATTGACCCTTACCGGCCCGACAACCGGGTAAATACCACCCTGGCTCAACAGCTGGCACTCTATGTCGTGATCTACAGCCCCATGCAAATGGTGGCCGACCTGCCAAAGTATTACAAAGGCCATCCGGCATTTCAATTCATTAAGGACGTGGGGGTTGATTGGGAACAAAGCATTGTATTGAATGGAGAAGTCGGTGAATATGTGACCATCGCCAGGGAGGAAAGGGATACGGGTAACTGGTTCCTGGGAAGCATCACCAATGAGGAGGGCCGGGAGTTGACCATCCGGACCGACTTTCTGGACCCGGACAAGCAGTATAAAGTGACCCTGTATGCCGATGGCGAGGACACCCACTGGGAAACCTATCCCACCGGCTATCAGATCAAAGAGCTTGACCTCAACAATCAATCGGAGATCAGGCTACGGCTTGCGCCGGGCGGCGGTGCGGCCATCAGCTTTATGATTCAGTGATCTACCATCAGACATTACCGATTGTCCGGTGACTGCCGGACTCCCGTTATTGACCCGCAGCGCTTATGGTGACCAGCACCTCCCGCCGGTCGCGCGGACCGTCAAATTCACAGAGAAAAATGTTTTGCCGGCCGGGCGTTATTTTTTTGTTGCCGATTTCGAAGCAATGTACTGTCAAGTTGCTCATAGGGTATAAACCAAAAGTTTTACCCTGTCACGCCTCTTGTCGTATAGTAAAATAGCGGGAAATTGACCAGCCTGAATAATGTCAGCAACAACTGGATTTTCCAGTCCAAACTTCTCGCTATACTGGTAAATATTCTCTCCTTCATCAAAAGTTTCAAAGAGTTGCATGGGCTGTTCCTCATGGTTTAATGCTCCTCCAAAAAGCAGATGCTGAGGGTTTTCCGGATTTACCCAAACGGCATAGATATATGTATAGGGAAACTCGTCGTCCATTTTCTTAAAAATGAACTTGCTTTCAGAGCCATTTACAACTGAAAGAGCA
>REEA01000118.1 GCA_007695305.1 Bacteroidia bacterium | reverse complement strand
AATCAATTAGATACAACAATTTGTTTGCTTTTTGTGAATAATGCAGGTTAGTAAGCATGCAGTAAATAGTGTGGATAATATCCACATTTGAAATTTTGACAAATTTTAAACGGATGAAAATCATTGCATCAGTAACATTTCTGCTACTTTCATTCATTATTTGGCCAAATGGGGCGTGGGCACAGGTTGAATATGATGAGTATGGCGAAGCCGGTGGCGTTTTTATTGAATACCGCTGGCAGCGGGAAAGCTTTTTTGGTCGTGACCCGTATGCGCTGCTAAACCTGAAACTCACAAACAGGGCAGAAGACCACCGGGAAATTGCCTTTGTAATAGCGTTCTACCGTGATGACATCCTGATTTTTGAAAGCGAAGAACAAATCATTTGCCTTAAGCCCGGTGAAAGCATTCGGGGCGGCCGCGCTGATTTGCGTTTTTCTGCCGAAGGCATACGGATGTCAACCATCGAGGAAAGCGGATTTGACTGGGACTTCCTCTATTTTGAAGTGGAAACTGTGCCGGCTTGTGAATAGGTCATCACCTGACAAAGGTTTTCGTATCCTTGGGAAACTGCAACATTCATGGCCCTGAGAGAAAACACCGGATTGTAAAACATAATCATTAATATAACAGGCAATGTCTTTGACTGATTTTCAACAAGCAGTATTACAAGGAATACCGGAGATACTTCCGGAGCCCCGGGCATATGATCCGGCATTGAACCATGCGCCGAAGCGCAAGGATATTTTGTCGGATGAAGAGAAAAAACTGGCAGTCAGGAATGCTTTGCGGTATTTCCCGCAAGAGTTTCACAAGGTATTGGCCGAAGAGTTTGCCTATGAACTGAAAACTTATGGCCGGATTTACATGTACCGTTTTCGTCCGAACTACCCCATTTATGCCCGCAAGATCGATGATTTTCCTCACCGGTCAAAGCAGGCGGCGGCCATCATGCTGATGCTGAGCAATAACCTTGACCATGCGGTGGCACAGCATCCCCACGAATTGATCACATACGGCGGCAACGGCGCTGTTTTTCAAAACTGGGCGCAATATCTGCTTTGCATGCAATACCTTGCGGAAATGACCGATGAACAAACACTTGTTTTGTACAGCGGACACCCCATGGGATTGTTCCCCTCACATCCGGATGCACCCCGTGTAGTGGTTACCAATGGTATGATGATCCCGAATTATTCCAAACCCGATGACTGGGAACGCTTTAATGCCCTGGGCGTTACGCAATACGGACAGATGACCGCCGGTTCTTTTATGTACATCGGACCACAGGGCATTGTACATGGCACAACCATTACGGTGATGAATGCCGGGCGCATGCTAAAAAATGGCAATGAAGGTCTGGCCGGAAAGGTTTTTGTTTCCAGTGGTCTGGGTGGGATGTCGGGAGCACAGCCAAAAGCAGCGGTCATTGCCGGAGCCATTGCCGTCATCGCAGAGGTCAATCCAAAAGCTACCCAAACAAGACATTCACAGGGCTGGGTGGATGAGGTTTATGATGATCTGGACGTCCTGGTGAATCGTATCAATGAGGCCAGGCAACAAAAAGAAGCCGTATCGCTGGCATACGCGGGCAACATCGTTGACCTCTGGGAAAAATTTGTGTCAGCGGGAGTAAATGTGGAGCTGGGTTCTGACCAGACATCGCTGCACAACCCATACGCCGGTGGTTATTATCCCGCGGGTCTTGGTTTTGAAGAGGCCAATGAAATGATGGTGAAAGATCCTGAAGGCTTCAGTGCTAAAGTAAGGCAATCGCTCATACGTCACGTAAATGCCGTAAACGAAATGGTGAACAGGGGAATGTATTTCTGGGATTATGGAAATGCATTTTTGCTGGAGGCAGGCCGTGCCGGGGCAGATGTTTTTTCCGCTGAAGACAACTATAAATATCCCTCTTATGTGCAGGACATCATGGGGCCGATGTGTTTTGACTATGGCTTCGGACCTTTCCGCTGGGTTTGCGCCTCTTCTGACCCTGCTGATCTGCAAACCACTGACCGGATTGCCGCCGAAGTGCTGCGCGAAATGATGCAAACAGCACCGGAAGAGATCAGGCAACAATTGGCCGATAATTTGCACTGGATTGAACAGGCCGACGAAAACAAGATGGTGGTAGGGTCCCAGGCCCGTATCCTTTATGCCGACAGTGAAGGCCGTATTCGCATTGCAAAGGCTTTTAATCGCGCCATCCGTGACAAACAGATTTCAGCGCCGGTTATTCTGGGCCGCGACCACCACGACGTAAGCGGTACTGACAGCCCATACAGAGAAACATCAAACATTTATGACGGCTCCCGGTTTACCGCCGACATGGCCATCCATAATGTGATTGGTGACAGCTTCCGCGGAGCTACCTGGGTGTCGATTCATAATGGCGGTGGTGTTGGATGGGGTGAAGTGATAAATGGTGGTTTCGGACTTCTGCTCGATGGAACCGACGATGCCGACAGGCGACTGCAAAGCATGCTTTTCTGGGATGTAAACAATGGAATCGCTCGTCGCAGCTGGGCCCGCAATAAAGAAGCCATTTTTGCCATAAAAAGAGCCATGCAGTCAGAACCACGCCTGAAAGTAACACTGCCAAATATCGTTGATGAAGAGCTTTTAAAGAATATTTGACACTGAAAAGTTACGTTCATTCTGCTTTGGTTATTTAATGCGCAGGACAGAATGACCGGGAGATAAACAAATGCAGCCAATACAAAAAAGAATGAAAAAAGCAAGGAACATATTTGTTGCCGTAATCTTGTTATTTACACTCGGTGCCTGCACATTTTTCAGGGCTCCGGGAACCGATAAATGTGACAAGATCCTTGACAGGGAGCAAGTTGCAGACATCCTTGCGGACTTATACATGCTGGAAGCCTTTTTGCAGGAATATCAATATATTGAAAGAGAATCAAGGGATTCGGTCATGTATTTTTACGGGGGCATTTTTACATATCATGAGATTGATCCGGTCGACTTCGAAGAAGCCCTCGACTGTTACCTGCTGGATGCCCGCGAAATGGAGCGAATCCACGAAATGCTTTTGAATCGTCTGAGTTTGATGGAAAGCGAAGCGCAATCAGAGAAACAACGCGATAAGCAGGAGGAATCCGAAATCCCGCTACCTTGAAAACTGAAGTGCAACCCCCTTCTTCGTTTCATCAAACCGGCCATTGTCGTAAACCAGGTGGCCGTTGACAAAGGTATACTCCACAGCTGCTTCCAGTGCATAGTCCTCCAGGGGTGACCACCCACATTTATAGTAGAGGCTTTCACGTGTAACCGGTTTTTGTTTTCCGGGTGCCACCACTACAAGGTCGGCAGCGTATCCTTCCCTGATGAAGCCCCTGTTTTTGACATTGAAACAAATGGCGGGGTTGTGACACATCAATTCCACCAGTTTTTCCAATGGGATATTGTGTTTAGCGGCAAGTGTAAACATTGCCGGAAGGGCATGCTGAACCATGGGCGCACCGGAGGGACATTCCGCGTAGCTCATATTTTTCTCTTCCAGGGTGTGGGGTGCATGGTCAGTGGCAACCACATCGATAAATCCCTCCATCAATGCTTCCATCAATGCCTTTCTGTCATTGTCATACTTAATGGATGGATTCCATTTGATATGTGAACCTTTTTGTGCATAATCATCTATGTGAAACCACAAATGGTGCACGCATACCTCGGCAGTAATCCGCTTGCTGTGTAACGGGATGTCGTTGTTAAGCAGGCGGATTTCATTGGCTGTACTCAGATGTAACAGGTGCAGCCGTGTGTCAAATTTTTCAGCAAGACCGATCGCTGTTCGTGAAGACCGTTCACATGCTTCATGACTGCGAATGGTCGCGTGCATGAACATGGGAATGTGATCGCCATAGATCTTTTTTGCAGCATCCAGGTTGCTTTTGATGGTTGTTTCGTCTTCGCAATGCACGGCAACAGGCAATGAAACCTGCCTGAAGATATTTTCCAGTGTGGTCGGATTGTCAACCAGCATATTTCCGGTGGACGCTCCCATAAAAACCTTCACCCCGCAAACGTTCACCGGGTCGGTGGCCCTGAGTTCGTCCAGGTTGTCGTTGGTAGCTCCTATGTAAAAGGAGTAATTGGCCAGGCTTCTCTCCGCGGCAATGTCAAATTTTTTTTGAAGCAGATCTTGTGTGGTGGTATTGGGTATCGTATTTGGCATCTCCATATAGCTGGTGATGCCGCCAGCAACAGCTGCACGCGACTCACTGTATATCTCTGCTTTGTGGGTAAGTCCGGGCTCCCTGAAATGAACCTGGTCATCTATTACGCCGGGCATCAGTATGGAACCCTTGAGGTCAATCACCCGGAAATACTGCCCCGGCTCACCGTCTTGATAACCACCGGGAAATATTCCATCAATAACACCTCCTGAAATGATCAGATCTCCCTGAAAACGACTTCCCTCATTTATGATCATGCCATTTTTCAACAGATAGGATATGTGTTTCATAGCGCGCAGGTATTTAGGTGCACTGTGTGGAATCAGATTATGGATTTTCTTTGGTGGGAATGACGGGTTTAAACCGGCTGGGATTTATGAGGCTTTTCCATTTTAACCTGACCACACCCCATACGGCTTCCTTAAAAATACCTGTACTCATTTTTGACTCCCCCTCGGTGCGGTCAGTAAAAACAATGGAGACTTCCTTGATCCTGAATCCCATTTTCCAGGCAGTAAATTTCATTTCTATTTGAAAGGCATATCCTGTGAATTTGATTTCATCAAGCTTGATAGATTCCAGAACACGTCTGCGATAGCACTTGAACCCGGCCGTGGTGTCATAAATGGGCATCCGCGTGATCATCCTCACATAAATGGAGGCAAGATAAGACATCAGTACCCTCCCGAGCGGCCAGTTAACCACGTTTACCCCGTCAATATACCTGGAACCGATGGCTACATCATAACCTTCATCGGCACATGTGTCGTAAAGCTGGATAAGATCTTCGGGATTGTGCGAAAGATCTGCATCCATCTCAAAAATGTAATCATAATGTCTATCCAGTGCCCACTTGAACCCATGGATATAGGCTGTTCCAAGACCCAGCTTCCCTTCTCTCTGTTCCAGAAACAGGGAATCAGGAAATATGGTTGTCATCTCTTGTACTACCCCGGCGGTGCCATCGGGAGAATTGTCGTCCACAACGAGTACGTGAAAATCACGGGGAAGGGAAAAAACCTGTCGTATGATTTTCTCCACATTCTCCCGCTCATTGTAAGTGGGAATAATTACCAAGGCGTCGACCACTGCGGTGTTTCGAATTTAGGTTTTGTATGGGCAAACAGGCATCTACGGAATGCCACAATGCTGCCGGTATGTCAAAAGTACGTTTTTTGTTGAAATAAATTGTAAAAAATCAGGGCAGAAACCGGATATCATTCCCGAAACCTGAATATTGGCCGTAATTTCATAAATTTACGGGCGCAAATGTCCGGTTGTGATAAGTCAGACGTAACCTGCATGCCAGGGAAAACCATGAGCCATTATTGGCCCCGGAACACAATGGATGAACCATATTTTAAAAAACATGGAAAAAAAAATTATATATCTCGATCATGCCGCCAGCACGCCCCAGGAACCGGAAGTTACGGAAGTGATGACTGAATGCATGGCCGGCTTATATGGTAACCCTTCATCGGTCCATGAAGCGGGACGTCGTGCCAGGATTGCCATTGAACAGGCCCGCCGCACCGTGGCCGGTCATCTGAACCTTAGTACGTCTGAAATATTTTTTACTTCCGGTGGCACCGAAGCAAACAATGCGATCCTCTGGAGCTGTGCCCGTGATCTGGGTCACCGGCACTTTATAACCAGCGAGCTGGAACATCCGGCTGTTCTTAAACCATTGGAGGTTCTCCGGGAAATGCTCCATGTCAACATACATTTGGTAAAGGTGGACCTGCAAGGACATGTGGACCTGCAACACCTGGAAAGCCTGCTTGATAAGTATTCCAGTGCAGTGGTCAGCCTGATGCATGCCAATAATGAGATCGGCAACCTCTTGCCCGTAAAAAATGTTGCAGACCTGTGTAACAGCTATGGGGCACTTTTTCATTCCGATACAGTACAAACTGTCGGGAAATTTGCCATGGATATTCCCAGGCTAGGACTTGATTTTGCCGCAGCCAGTGCACATAAGTTTCATGGCCCCAAAGGGGCAGGATTTATGGTGATCAGAAAGGGCAGGACTCTGGAGCCTTTGCTGAGCGGGGGAGGGCAGGAGCGAAACATGCGCGCAGGAACAGAAAATGTCTGCGGCATAGTTGGATTGGCCAAAGCCCTGGAACTTGCCATGCAGCGTGTGGATGAAGATCAGCAAGATATTGCCGCGCTCAAGTCACAATGTATGGAAATGCTCCGGGCGGAAATACCCGGTGTTGAATTCAACGGTGATGCCGAAGGCAAATCATTACATACAATCCTGAATTTTTCCCTGCCTCCCGGTATGGATGCAAATATGTTGCTGCCACAACTCGATATCGAGGGCATTTGTGTCTCTTCAGGAAGTGCATGTGCATCCGGCGCTGCCAAAGGTTCTCACGTGTTGAAAGCTATGGGTGTTGACCCCGGCAAACCTTCTGTGAGGGTCTCATTCAGCCGCCATACCACCGGGGAAGAGATCATCCAACTCGTCCAGTCACTTAAAAAAATCAGTTAGCGGAAACCATTGAAGCAAATGAATGATGATTGAATCATTCTGCATCACCGATGATGATTTTCTTTCCGTTACTCGGCTTCAAACAGCCTCACTTCACTGATCTCCCAGGCTCCGGCACCGGAAGTGGTGCTGGTGTATCTGAATGCGATGTGAATAGTTTCACCATCAAACATGGAAAGGTCTATGTTGCCGCTGTCAAAGAAGCTCCAGCTATTGCCGGGCGGACGATTGAAACCCTCCAGCAACATCCAGTTCCCCGACTCATTGGGATCGCCACCTGTATAGTCGGAAGCTACAAGAACCTGCATGTCGTCGTATGAGGTGATAAAGTTGATGGCCTCCCTGATTTCCATGGATACCTGGGTGCGGTCACTCAGGTCGATTTCGGGCGACATCAGCCAGTTCTCGTTTTCGCGGGCTGCACCCCCCACAAATCCATTGATTACCACACAACCACCGTCAAAGTGCGCCCAGTACCAGTTTTGCTCACCCGTAATGTTGAGATCAGTAAAAGGTGCAACACCATCTGCTTCATTGCTGAAGGTGGCCTCCCAGAAACTGATGGTGGGGATAATGCCTTCACCGTCCATCCAGTACCCTGAGGTGCCGCGCATACCCGGCTGCCCGAAGTATGACTCAAGATTGCCAAGCAATTTCACCTGTTTGCCAAGGTTGTCAGGATTATTAACAAGGTTCAGAACATTGCGGATGTCACCTACCAGTAACTGAACAATGAGCACATTGGTGAGACTGGTTTCGTCCGGGTCATCGGCGATCATGACGTTGGAGGGTGTGTTAAAAGGTGGGTCAAAAGATGGTGCGAACGGATCAACCGTTGTTTCCATAACGCCTACGATGTATCCTTCCACCCATTGGCTCGTTCCTGTGTTGAAAGCAATGGCGTGTGCCACATTATAGGGATCGTCAAAAGTTCCTGATCCATCAGGTTCACCGCCAATGTCGCATCTTTCCCCCTCCATGTCCAGTTCATCCAGATGACGGATGTAGAGTTGCCAGGTATTGCCAAACTGTGCTACGATTCCTATGATGCTGCCATTCCCCTCCGGAAGCAACTCACCGGCAAAGTCGGCGTAACCGCTCGTTCTTACAATGATCTGATTGTTGTCACAATCCTGTAAATACCTGTTTTGAGACTGCTGGTTCACAGGATCAGCGAAGGTCTTGCCAAGGTCAGCGGTTACAAACTGTACTCCCTGAAGCTTCACAAGGTGCGCCTGGAATCCTCCTTCTGTAATTTCAGGAATGGTCAGCATTTTGGGTTCAACGGGAACTCCATCACCGATGCGGATAAAGTTCCGGCCGTAAATTACAGAGTCGAGCTGTAACATATTATTGAAATCGCTTAACACGGTTCCTTTAAGTGACAACCTTACGGAGTCGCCTTCATTTACACCGCTTGCAAAGTCCATACGCAGCTGTATGCCACCTGTTGCATCCTGAACATAAGCTTCCCGGTATATGTTACCCGAGCTTTCGTCCATGCTTACTGTGGCAAAAACCGAAACATCATCCTCTATGGATATGGGCTGGCCGGTGAACATATTCCGAAGCTCACCTATGGTCATTGTTTCTCCCGGAAGATTGACAGGCGGGTGATCCGGATCTTTTTCACATCCGGTAAAGGCAAAGACCAACAGCAATACTGCTGATAATAAGATGTTATGGATTCTTTTGGTTTTATACATCATGATGGGGATATTTTATTCTTCTGTGATATCGTTGAGATTTCTGATCATCAATTGCGGATCAAAATGAAAGGACACAATACCGGTTATCGTGACTGTTCCCGATGGCAACGGTGAATTGGCAAAGCTTGCCCAGTTGTGGGTGAACAGCATCATGCTACCTGTAGCATCCGTTATAGTCCGTGCCCCGGAAAAGGTATTGCCACCCGATATGGTCACTCCCTGGATTCTGATCAGTGTGGACTGATACATATCGATATTGTCTTTGATTTCCTGGATCGTGCGGTTTTTGGGGTCGGGCAGATCCGTTGGCCCCAGGTTGTAAGCATTGCCGGGAGGTGTGTTGTCTATCTGCAGCAAGCCGTTAAACTCGCTTACTTCCATATTGGAAACAATCACCCTCAGCTCCGTACCGAGTGCATGTCCATGATCCTGGTTTTCTGCAAAACGTATAACCATGCCGTGTTCCGAATCGTCCATCATAAACAGGTTCTGTCTTGGATGGTTGCTGTTGGCATCGTCGGATATGACCACACCCTGCACCCTTGTGTTTGGCGGTATATTTGTGATACCGTTGTAATAATTTTCCCGCAGTTCCTGGAGTGTGATGAGGTCGTAGTCATCTCCAGGTATGGCGCACCGTTCTCCGTCCAGGTTCACTTCACTCAACCTGCGAATATACAGCTGCATGTCTTGCCGGTATTGCGCCACCACAGCGATCAGCGTACCGTTTCCTTCCGGCACCGGGTCGTCAGCAAAGTTGGCATAGCCACTGGTTCGCACAATGATCCTGTTTCCGCTGCAGTCTTCCAGCATGCGGTTGATGGTCAGCAGGTTTTCACTGTCGGCAAATGGCTGCCCGACATGCTCATTGACAAATTGAACTTCATCAAGCCTGATGAGATGCCCCTGGGTATCCGGTCTGATATCGGGAATGCTCAATAAGGTGGGGGTAACCTCTTTTTGAGTATCAATTTTGATGATGTTTCTGTCAACATTCACATTATCCAGTTGCAGCATCTGCTGATAGGAGCTCAGGACTGTATTCCGCAGGTAGATACGTACCGAATCACCTTCATACACCCCACCGGGTGCCTGCAATCGCAGGTTGATGGCTCCGGTGCCGTCTTCCACAAAAGCACTGCGGTAAATATTACCCGATTTGTCATCCATGGTTACCGTGGCATAGATGGAATAATCGTCGTTAAAATGGATGACTTCCCCCTGGAACATATCCCGGAGTTCACCAAGTGTGATTACGGTTCCTACCGGAATATCGGGAAGGGGCGGGGTATCAAAGTCATCGTGAATACAACCTTGCATCCACATCATCCCAAATAAAATGGGTGTTACTAAAAATATTTTTCTTAACCGCTTGATCATATAATTGGGTCTTTTATGTGTTTACAGTCTGATTGATTAAAACCTTAAAACAAGGTTTGCAAAATACGTCCTGCCATACAGGTAAAAATATTTGGAGTCGAATCTTTCCGGTTGGTGAGAATCATAGCGAAGCTGTTCAAATCCGCCAATACGGAAATCCGTCACATCAGTGATATTGCTGACACTGATGTTGAAGTTGATAAAATATTGACGTTGTATTCGCCAGGATCTGCCGAAATAGGCATCAAAGGTGAAATTATGATCCATTTTTTCCTGATCCAGCAGTTGACGCCACTGTGGATCGGTTTCTACCAAATGCTGCACAGCGGCTTCAGTGCGGCGGTCAGGATTGATGTCTATGTAGATATCATCAAAAAAGTTGGCATTTACACCCACAAACCAGAATCTTGGACTGTCATAACGCAATCCCACGGAGCCGGCGGTATGTGTCATTCCACCCAGCTTGTAATTTTGCAGGAAAACCTTTCGGCCATCCGCCATGATTTCCGAGTCATTGTCCCTGGCGATGGTAACCTCCGGGCGCGAATTGTAAATATAGTCACCGGTACCTGCCACAATATAGCTTGAAATGGTTGGCGTGAGTGCCAGGTCAATACCCAGTTCCACACCCATATGCCTGGTGTCAACGCCTGTCATGATATAATTGACAAAAGTACGCAGCTCGTCATGATAAAAGCTTCGCGACCAGGTTTGATCGCGGAATTCTGTGTAAAAAACGGTCAGCCTGGATTTGATAAAAGGTGATCTGATAAAATAGTTCAGGTCGCCCGAGAAGATTGTTTCATTTCCCAAACCGTCAATCACGTCATCTCTTACCCTTGAAGATATGTAAGCATCGCGGAAATAAGGGGCCCGTGTCATGGCAGCGGCATTGGCAACAACATACTGGCGGCCGGTAATTTTAAAAGTGGCTCCCCCTTTCAGGCCAAAATTGGTAAAATTGTGTTTTTCTCCATCACCATAAGAATTGTCGGGAAACCTGGCATTCCTCATATGGCCGGTTCGCCAGAAGGTGGTGTGCGACAATTTGCCGGCAACATGAAAATCCCAACGGGGCAGGATCCATTCGCTTTGGGCAAAGATGGAGTATTCGTTGATGTTTCCTGTAAAGTCATAACCGAAAACATCTCCTTCCCTTACAATACGGTTGGGGTTGTTTAAGTCGGGTTGTGCCATCATGGGATCATCAAAATCGCGCTCGGCAAACTGGTCGATGTCGAAGAACCAGTCTCCTCCCAGAAGGTCATCGATTGTCTTAAACTGGTGTGTTTTTGACATAGATACATTAATGCCCCCCGATAAGATGTGTGTGGGGTCAAGCATATGTTCTATATTGCTGTTGAACACCAGTTGTGTGCGGTCATTTCGTCTTTCTTCCAAAATGTATTTGGAGCGCATCCCTGTGACATTATTGCCTTCTATACCATCCACATTTTCAGCGGTGAACAGGTTTCTTCTGTTGGCATTATAAAACCAATCCCAGTCTATCTGGCTGAAATTTTCGTCGTTTTGCCACAAGTTGGTCAGCAGGTTAAACATCTGTGGGTTGTTAGAATGGAAGCTGGGCAGCCACCGGTAATAATCAGGCCTTGGATCGCCTGCGAGGTTATAATTGGGGTGGTCAAAGGATTTGTGGCTGTCGTACCAGTTTAATGCTGTTGATCCGCCCCTGCCAAAGCTATATGCTGCACTGGTTGTGATTTCTGTTTGATCCCCGGGTGTCCAGTAATGGGAAAGGATCACCCATGGAGTATGGAAATTATTGACCCTTGCATTGCGCTTTTCGCCGTTTTGGAAACCCCAGTTTGGATTATAAAAGTTGTTGCCGGTCAGGTCATAGGCTTCCTGGACTGCCACACCGGGCCGGCCTGTGCGCGATGGTGCTCCGAATGCGATCAGGCCAATGCTGTGTTCCCTGTTCAGTTGTCGTTCGGTAGACAAGAAATAGCCCCATGCATCATAAAAAGTACCCGGAGCATACCCTTCTGTGGCTGACCGCCTGGAACCGCTTAGAGTGAAAGCCCAGCCATTATCCTGCATGCCGGTACTGTGGGTGAACATCATGCGGTGGTTGTAGGTGCGGTTCGCATTGGAATAGGTTGTACGGGTATTGGGGCCAAACCTCGAAGCACGTGTTACAATGTTGGTAGCACCACCTACACCCCCAAATGTGTGGCGCGAAGCACCAATGCCATAAACCGGCTCTGTCATCCGGGTAACATCATTCAACCCACCCCAAACTGAAAAGAATGCCCGGCCGGTTTCCGGGTCATTCACAGGGATGTGATTGATCATCACTGTGGTATTTTCTGAATCATAGCCGCGGATACGATAACGTGCCGATCCGAAATTGAACCCGGCAGTGTTTACATAAATATCGCGGGAACCCTGCAATAAGCTGGAAATATCGTGCGATTCCCCATCTCCTTCAAGGTCATCAATGGAAATCGTAAGGATTGGGATATCCCGTTCACGCATCTCATCCAGCTCAAGTGTGTCAGTGGCATGCTCATCTTCCGGCAAATAATAAGCATTTGCCGACAGGAAGAGAAACATGGAAAATGACAAGGTAAGCAAACATGTTTTTTTCATAAACCAATTGTTTTTATCTGAAGGCTGATATCAAATAATCAAAACCAGATGGTGTTATTCATGTAAAATGATTATTTTTGAAGGTCAAAATTAATCATTTATAATGGATTATTCTATGCGCTGCAACTATTTTTGGGTTACCCGCCTCCTGGTTTTGCTCTTTGTCTTGTCATTACCCCTTCGGTCATTGGCTTTTTTCGACGACGACAAGCGCCAGTTTATCAGTGTGCCTATCGGGTTTTATAATGTGGAAAACCTCTTCGATACCATTAACGATCCTGCCATACGGGATGGTGACTGGACACCCGAGGGCAGCAATCGCTGGAACACGGAGAGGTATTTTGAAAAATTAGACAACCTGGCGAAAGTCATTGAATTATTGGGCCAGGATATGAATCCCGACGGTGTTGCCGTGCTGGGTCTCGCAGAGGTTGAGAACATGACCGTGTTGCAGGATCTGGCCACACAGGAAAGGATCAGGGATCGCAACTATCAGCCGGTACATGAAACCGGTCCCGACGGTCGTGGGATGGATGTGGCATTTTTTTATAACCCTACCTACTTTGAATATGTCAGCCACAAGGCATATCCTACCGTTATTGAGGGACGGCCCGACTTCAGGACACGCGACCAGCTCCTGTTAACAGGGAACTTGCTTGGTGAGCGGATGCACTTCATAGTGGCCCACTGGCCCAGCCGGGTGGGCGGAGAGGCCCGGAGCCGCCCCCTTCGTATTGGCAAGGCAGATATTGCCCGCCATATTATCGATTCCATCCAGGAAGCCGAACCCGGTGCCAAAGTGTTTATGATGGGCGACTTTAACGACAATCCGACCGATATCAGCATCCGTAAACATTTGCGCTCCAGGGGTACGAAAGAAAACATCGCGGATAATGAATTGTATAACCCATACGAGTCATTCTTCAGAAGAGGCATTGGCACCAACGCGTGGCGCGATGCCTGGAGCCTGTTTGATCAGATCCTGGTAACTCCTTCGCTCCTTAACGGCGACTACAGCACCTTTACCTACCTGAGGGCAGAGGTGTTTAACCGTCCTTTCCTCCGTCAACCCTCCGGCCGGTTCCAGGGATATCCGTTCCGAACCTTCGGGGGTGGAGTGTATCTGGGCGGCTACAGCGACCACTTTCCCGTTTATGTTGTTCTCATCAGAGAATATAAAGGAGAATAAACCATGCCCATCAACAAAAAGCGTAACGGAACCCGAAGATCAAAAAGAAAAAGAAAAGGTATCAAATACAAGGATGTTAGCTTTAAGCTGACCATCCAGCAAAAGAAGGCATTGGACAGGTTTTGTAAGCAAAACAACATGACACCTGTCCGTTTTATGAAGGCGTTGGTCAATAACCACGTGGCCCGCTACCGTGATTGTGACCCCCCTCCAAACTATGTGACAAAAAACCAGTTGAAGCTGTTTGACGCATAGGGCAATCAGCTGTTGATTGACAAACAACCGGCAGGCCTTTTGTTATTTCCCAAAATCAATAACGGTGATGCCGGCACCACCCCGGTCGGGATGTTCATCACGAAACCGGCTTACATGTGGAATGTCTTTCAGGAAATTGCGGATGGCCGGCCGAAGGATACCGTCACCTTTGCCGTGCAAAACCCGTATTTGCGGCATGCCCAGCACGTAAGCATCATCAATATGGGCCTGCAACTTTTGCAGAGCCTCATCCACACGCGCACTCCGCACATCCAGGTCAGGCTTGAAAGCTGCCGCCCTGGCGTTGATGTCAAAGGTCATACCCCCCCCCGAGGATCCAGCCCTGACCTGTCGAACACTTGACCTTTTCAGCTTGATGAGCTCCCCCAGGGCAATGCGCAACTGAATATTCCCGAAAACAACCAAAGCTTTGTTGCCGGAAATGTCTACCACCTCACCGGGGGTTTCCTGGTTTTTTACCTTCACCGTGTCGCCCACACCAATAGGACCGGATTCAGTCTCGACTTGCTCCTGTGCAACTTTTCTCTGCTTCTGTTTTTTCTTCAGCTTACGTGGCACCGGCGTCTTTTCCAGCGCGTCCGACTGCCTCTCTATGAATGCATCAAGCTCTTTTCTTGCTTCACGGGTTTTTTCCCTGTCGGCATGCGACTCTTTGATATCACGGATGGTTTTTTCAATGATTTTGTTGACCCCCGCCAAAATCTCTTTTGCTTCCCGCCGCGCCTCTATAAGAATTTCATTTTTACGATCCTGCAGCTCATCGCGCAGCTTCTCATACTTGTCAATCATTTCTGAAAGAAATGCATCCCCCTGTCGCAATTGCTTTTCCTTGAACTCCAACTCCGTCTTTTTTACTTCAAGGTCCTGTAACTGAATGTCAAAATCCAACTCCTGCTCGCCCGACAAGCTGCCCGCCCTTTCCAGAATATCCGCGGGCAAGCCGATGGTCCTGCCGATTTCAAAAGCAAAGCTGCTCCCCGGACTGCCCGTCTTTAAACGGTATAGGGGTTTCATATTTTTGCTGTCGAAAAGCATGGACCCATTCATAATGCCATCATGCTTACCGGCCATCAGCTTCAGATTGGCATAATGGGTGGTCACCACGCCCATCGCAGCCTTCTCATGAAGCCGCTCCAGTATCGCCTCCGCAATGGCTCCTCCAATGCGCGGCTCCGTTCCCGTACCAAACTCGTCAATCAGGAAAAGTGTCCGTTCATCGCTGCACTCCAGCAAGTGCTTCATGTTCAGCAGGTGAGAACTGTAGGTGCTCAGGTCATTTTCAAGCGACTGCTCATCACCAATGTCAATGAACAAACGGTGAAAAATGCCCGCCTCAGAATAATTATCCATAGGAACCGGCAATCCGCATTGTATCATATATTGTACCAGTCCGCACGTTTTCAGACAAACCGATTTGCCACCGGCATTAGGACCCGAAATGACCAGAATACGCTGATCCCGGTTTAGTTCAATCGTTAGCGGCTCAACGTGTTTTTTTTGCTTTTTGTAGGAAAGATAGAGCAGGGGATGCCTGGCGTTTACCCATTTCAACTGGGCCACATCCATCAGCCGCGGTTTCATGGCATCCATTTCCAACGCCAGCTTTGCCTTGGCACGAATGGCGTCCATGTGTCCCAACATGTCATACCCCTTCTGCAGATCAGGGATCAGGGGCCGCAGCTCATTGGCAAAAGCCTTCAGCAAGCGGATGATCTCCTGCCGCTCCTCAACCTCAAGATCTCTGATCCGGTTATTCAGCTCGAAAATCTCTTCCGGCTCCAGGAAAGCAGTTTGACCGGTGGCCGAATGGTCATGGACAAAACCGCGGATTTTTCTCTTGTAAGCCACTGCAACGGGAATCACCTGCCGACCGTTGCGCAGCGCCAGCTCAACATCTTTTTTGATCCATCCCTCCGCCTTCCCTTCACCCATGATCTGGTTGATCCGATGAAGAGCCTTCGTCGCCAAAACCGACTTTTCACGGCGAATCTCCGCCAAAACGGTCGAAGCACTGCTCCGCACCTCTGCATACTCATCAACCAGGGCATCAATCATCCCCGGAAGAGAATGATCAATAAATAAGCCTTCAATATGACGCGATAAGCAGGGATACTTTAAAACACCCTCTTCCCTCCTCATACCAAGAAAAGAAATGATATTCAGGATGGTTTCCAGTGATTTCTTCAGGTCAAGCAGCGTTTCAGGCTCAACGTAGGTGTCAGCCGGACGCAGATGTGCAAAAACCTCAGCGGGATCAAAATAATTGGCCCCCGGAAAATGTTCCCCCGACAACAGTATCTGTCGGAACTCTTCAGCCTCGTTGAGTAATAATTGTACCTTGTCTTTGTCCGTCTGAAAATGGATCCTGTGCACCTCCTTCTCTCCCAACGCACTGTAGCAGAAGTCCAGAAGCATCCTCCTGATGCGGACAAAACCGGTTTTTTCCTCAAAGTTGGCCGGATAAATCGTGTTCATCTCTCGTCTTTGTTCGATGATGCAAAAGTAACAAAGATGTGGCAATATGAACGGCCGTGACAATGACCACCCGCAACCAAAGGTCATATTATGCCTTCGGATGTGGCAAAATGCATATCAAAGCTTTCCGGTTCAAGCGTATCCAATGCCATTTGCAGGCATCAAAGGGATCGGGACACAAGATATTATTCTATGATGAGGTATCTGTCGCGTGGATATTCTACCGAGTAGTGTATGATCACTTCGGCTGTTTCCCCCGGTTGAATTTCCAGGATCCATTGCAGGATGCCCGTTTCTTCGTTTATGGTGGCACCCGATTTGTTGATCACTTCCACCCGGATATCGGCCGTGCGGGAAACTGGAACCTGGTCAAAAAGTTCCATCACGATCTGTTCACTTTTGTTGTTCCTTACAGCAATGTGCCACATTCTTTCTTCCCTGACCCTGTTTGTCCAGCGCCTTCTTTGCTCATATTCCCGTTGCCTCTGACGGTTGATGATGATGTTTTCGTCGCGACCAAGCGAAATGGCCAGTGTATCATCAATGGTTCTTGTTTCCAGAACATTTCGCCCCATGTACTGGTTGTCGATGTAAAGGTTGGCTTCCCCATCGAGCAGGTTGTATTGTTCCCAGTCGGCAACCCTGGCTGTCAGGAAGGCGGCTTCTTCCAGCTTTGGAGCGGCCTGGTAGCGCATCTCTGCGGGGATAATGAGGCGCTTGATCTCCGCCTGAACGGGTTCTTCTGAAGATGGAATGTCATAAGGGATGTCGATCCCATAGGCAAAACTTGTCTGGTAGCCTAAACTGATGCTTGGCGGGGCCTGGGGCCTGGGTGGGCGGGATTCCGGACGTGCCGCAAGCCTGGCCGCATCTTCTTTTACACCATATCCCACAACTATAATTTCCTGCAGCGCCACCATGTCGGGCTCCATTACCACATTCATTACGGAAGAGCGTATGGGTTCGTGCCTTGTTTTCATCCCGATAAAGCGGTATTCCAGCATCCTTGCCTCCGATGGCAAATGCAGATGATACCTGCCGTTTGCATCGGTAACCGTACCAACCGATGTGCCCGATACAATTATGCTCACTCCGGGTAGTGGCAACTGATCGAAAGCATCAAGTACCTGACCGCTTACCTGCCTGATGCCCATGTCGTATGCCCTGGGGAGATCACCCGGAACGGGGGTGGGGGCAGGGCGCCCAAACTGCAGATAATAAGGCTGAAGCCGGGGCAAAACCTGGCTCCTCACCGGACTGGCCGATGAAATGATCAGGTTCACCGCGTTCCAGTCTTCGCCGCTTTGCTGCCGGATGTTGGCATTATAGGAAATTTCCAGTTGATCGCCATCGGCAAATATGTCATAGGTTGGGAACCACCCGGCTTCACTCACCATGTAACGGATCTCCACGGGTATTTTCCCGGCTGCATCGGCCTGCAGGATTAAGTGAACTGTGGAGTATACCTCTTCTTTGGGCTTGATCAGAGCGGCTTTCTTTTTCTCCAGCTCCTGAATCTCTTCCCTCAGCGACCGGTTCTTTTCGGTAAGTTTCAGGCGATTGTTTTCTATGGTTTGGAGCCGCGCAAAAAAGAATTCCAGTGCCTGTTGCAGTTCACCGGCCGAAACGCCGCCCTCGCCCGTCAGCTTCTGATTGGCCGTCAGTACGGCCTCCTCCCTCGACAAAACCCTGAGGGCTGATTCTGCCTCGCGAATCCTTTTTTCCAGCGCCTGTATCTGATCGGTCAGCATGCGAAGGGAGTCCAGGTATGCCTTGTCATCCAATACGGTATCCATACCCCTGGAGATGGACAGGACGCGGAAACCTTCGCCTGCAATCTGCAGGCTTGCAGGATCCATAAACGGTGAAAGATTCTTGAAGGTGATCTCGTTTCTGCCTTGCCGGAGGTTAAGCTCCGCTTCAGCGGTGACTTCTGCACCATCCAGGTAAACGGTTGCCCGGCGGATGTTCAGGTCCTCTGCCATGGCGAAACTGCCGGAAAGCATCCATATAGCTGTCATTGACAGACTAAGAAATATACTGCGCATGGGTATAAATTTTTTGTGAGATGATGGTTTTCTTTTTTCTTATAAACGGGAACAAGATAGAATAAATTTGATTGTTATCAAAGTTTGGTAAATGAATGAAATAAACCTGGTGTGATGAACAATATAAAAGAAGCTTGCTTATTTTTAATCAACATAACTTTTTATGCATAAACCCATTCGTGCATTCGTGGCTTAATTATTTGCTGCCACGAATGCACGAATACTTGTTTTTTTTGCCACGAATGCACGAATATTCGTTTTTAATTCGTGCATTAGTGGCTTGTTTATTTGTTGCCACGAATGCACAAATATTCGTTTTTTATTCGTGCATTAGTGGCTGTA
>REEA01000037.1 GCA_007695305.1 Bacteroidia bacterium | reverse complement strand
CGGCGGCTTTCGACGCCTCGCATCTGACCTGAATTAAAAGCATGAATAATACAGGCTAAATACTTACCCTGACACCGACACCACCTGCTCCCGGCTCCCGGCTCACAGCTCTCAGCTCCCATCACCACCATTCTGTCACATTCTTTCCTTCATATTATTCAGCGTCCGGTAAAGGAACTCCCTTGCCCTGAAAAGCTGAGCTTTCACTGTACCAAGGGGCAGGTTCAGTGCTGTGGCTATCTCTTCATAGGATTGCTCCTCATAATAACGCATGGCAATCAGTCTTCGGTATCTGGGCTTGAGGGTATCTACGACCTGCCTGACCAGTTCAAGCTTCTGGCTCCTGATAAATGATTCTTCGGGGTTTACCATTTCGGAAACAAAATAATATGTTTCATCATGATCTGCAACATCTTCGTTGGCTTCATGGTTCAGCACATTCTTTTTTTGTTTTCTGACGAAGTCAATGCAGTTGTTGGTGGCAATCCGGAAGAGCCAGGTGCTGAAAGCATATTTCCCGTTATACTGTTTGATGTTGGTAAATGCCTTGCCAAAAGTTTCGATACACAGATCCTCGGCATCATCGGGATTTCCTGTCATCTTTAACAGCATAAAAAAGATGGTGTCTTTGTATAAGCGCATCAGTTCGGCGAAAGCCTGCTGGTCGCCATGCTTCACAGCCTTTTCCAGAAGGGCCATATCACGCTGTGCTTTTTTTGTATGTTCAGGCTTTCCGTCCATCCGGTTACTTTGGGAACAAAAATATCTTCATGTGTTTAAAAATTGTCGAAATGTCGAAATGTCGAAATGTCCGGGCTTGTTCATGGTTATAAGCTCGTTCGCTCTTTTGATGGCGCATCCTCGCATCTTTACATCCTCATTTCTTCGCATCCTCGTTTCTTCAGCGCCCATATTCATACTCCTGTGTGTCAAAAATCCTGTCATGGGCGTTTCATGACTTCAAATAGAAAACAAGGATAAAATCAACAAACAACGAAAATACGCAATTTTTATTTGTGCTTGCCTGGTAATCGGGATTTTGCTTATTCCGTCCTTTTAATTGGTGATCGCCACACTGGCAAAATTCGCGGTTTCCCGGCCAATGATCCAACAAAAATACCATCTTCTAAGGGAATCCTTTCTATCTTTGGCAAAAAATCTACCCGATGCGGTTTACACTGGAAACGAGGGATACAAAAAGCGATGCACGCGCAGGAACCATCTATACAGATCACGGCAACATCGAGACACCTGTATTCATGCCTGTTGGTACGGCAGGCACGGTAAAAGCCATACACTATAAAGATCTTGAAGAGGAGGTTAACCCGCGAATCATCCTGGGTAATACCTATCATTTATATCTCAGACCCGGTCTGGAAATTATTCGCGGTGCCGGGGGCATTCACCGGTTTATGTCTTGGAACCGGCCTGTACTCACCGACAGTGGCGGATACCAGGTATATTCTCTGACGGATCGCAGAAAAGTAACAGAAAAGGGTGTAACATTTCAATCGCATATTGATGGGTCACGGCATGAATTTACCCCATCCAAAGTAATGGATATTCAACGAATCATCGGAGCAGATATCATCATGGCATTTGATGAATGTACGCCTTATCCATGCGATTATGATTATGCGGCTGTATCGATGGAACGCACCCATCGCTGGCTTGTTGAATGTTGCGCGCATTTTGACAATACATCCCCGGTGTACGATTATCGTCAGTGCCTTTTCCCCATTGTTCAGGGCAGTACGTACAGGGATCTCCGTGAGAAGTCAGCAGAGTTTGTTAGCAAATGCGGCCGGGAAGGGAATGCCATCGGTGGCTTGTCGGTGGGAGAACCCGCCGAAGTAATGTATGAGATGACCGGGCTGGTCTGTTCCATACTGCCTGAAGATAAGCCCAGGTATCTTATGGGCGTTGGCACACCTGCCAATATACTGGAATGTATCGCATTGGGAGTGGATATGTTTGACTGCGTGATGCCCACACGCAATGCCAGAAATGGTATGCTTTTTACCCGTGAGGGAATCATCAACATCAGAAACAAAAAATGGGAAAAGGATTATACACCCATTGACCCTTCCGGTGACACATTTGCAGACCAACGCTACAGCCGTGCATACCTTCGGCATCTATTTGCAGCGGGAGAAATGCTCGGACCTATGCTGGCCACCATCCATAACCTCCGTTTTTATATTTGGCTGGTGAGTGAAGCCCGGAAACAAATCATTGCCAATGGATTCGCATCATGGAAGGCGAAGATGGTCGAAAAGGTCAGCAAACGGTTGTAAAATAAGCTTATCTTTAACACGTTAATCCCAATGAAGTGACAGTAGATTTGGGATGAAAAGCCGGTGCGAGGTGGCGTCCGGATATGGGTGCGGATGGTGTTAGGGTTAGTATTTAGTATTTAGTAAGCAGTAAATAGTGTGCATAATTTGCACATTTGACATTTGCACATTTGCACATTTGACACTCTTTATGTTCAAAAAATTAGACATATACATTACCCGGAAGTTTTTAGGGACTTTTGTATATGCGATTTCCCTGATCATATTGATCGTGGTGATTTTTGACCTGTCGGAGAAAATAGATAATTTTATTGAAAACAGGGCTCCGCTGAAGGATATCCTCCTTGTATATTATGTAAATTTCATTCCCTACTTCATTAATTTATTCAGTCCGCTGTTTACATTTATCACGGTGGTGTTTTTCACTTCACGCATGGCTTTGAACTCAGAGATCATTGCCATTCTGAGCTCGGGTGTAAGCTTCAGAAGGTTGTTGGTTCCTTACCTGGTTTCCGCAATATTTCTGTCGCTGGTTTCCGTTTTCCTCTCCAATGTACTGATACCTCCGGCCAACGAAAAGAGACTGGCCTTCGAGAGCGAATATGTAAGGCGGCCGGATTCATTTC
This sequence comes from Bacteroidia bacterium, assembly GCA_007695305.1. Classification (GTDB taxonomy): domain Bacteria; phylum Bacteroidota; class Bacteroidia; order Bacteroidales; family UBA7960; genus PUPG01. Next base: position 1,129 of record REEA01000037.1, on the reverse strand, counting down.
GGGGGCGCAACATTCATATGCAGGTGCGGCCCGGCATATTCATTTACCTTGACACTTACAACGACAGGTCAAATACCGGGTATCGTTTCAGCATGGAAAAGATCAACAACGGTGAATTACGTTACAAAATGATGGCCAACCAGGTAAGGTATAACGAGGAAGAAGAAAAATGGACCATCACCGGATACAATATCCGCGAAATTGACGGACTCCGGGAACGTCTGTATTTTGGTAATGAACTGGATACCATATTGCCTTTTAGCCCCAATGATTTCATTCAAAACCTGCGTGATATGGAGACGATGAATTACAGGGAGTTGAATGAATTCATTGCCGGTGAACGCTTGCGGGGATCTGAAACCATCAGTTTTTATCTTGCAGAGAAGCACCGCAGAATAGCCTTTCCTTTTGCTACACTGGTGCTGACACTGATTGGTGTGGCACTGTCCAGTCAGAAAGTCAGGGGAGGGATGGGTTTGCACCTGGGTGCCGGTATCACGATCAGCTTCGCTTTTATCCTTTTCATGCAAATTACAACCACCTTTGCCACCAAAGGAAACTTGCACCCGATGTTGGCCGTTTGGATCCCAAACCTGATATTTGGTGCACTGGGTGCCTACCTGCTAAAGATTGCCCCAAAGTAAACATCTGATATGTCCGCTAAAAAAAAACAGGAAAATATATTTTCTTCCTGTTTTAATGATGAAAACCATTGTAATGAACAGAACGTTATGGGCTGTCGCTCTGTTCCTGATTGTCATTTTTATCTTTCTTAACAAAGAAATCAGGCAGCAGGTAACCTACTGCCCCACCCCATGCCATACTCATGTATGGGTTTGACGTTATTGTACATCCTCCGGTTTGGCATCCAATAAAGAAATAGTATGCATAACCGCCCATCACGCCAAGGAGAGTAAAAGCACCCACAGCCCAAAGGTATTTTCGGGCATTGACGGTTTTGGGCAATGTCCATTTCCTTTTTTGGGAATGGTTTTGTTTACTTTCCATATTTTGTGTATTCATAGGTAGTAACGTTTGTCAAATTCATTAATTAGTGTCTTTATTGAAAGACTCTAATTAAGTTTTACATTCAGCACATCTTCAATGGCTTTTTGCAGAGTGTCTTTCG
>REEA01000017.1 GCA_007695305.1 Bacteroidia bacterium | reverse complement strand
CTATATTTCATCATTTTGTCATGCAATCTGTTCACAAAGCATGGAAAGCTTAATAATTATTCGGGACGATCCTTTCTTGACATACTGTATTCTCACAAAAAAACATGTATTTTTGCCTGACAATTGTTTAACCTGTATACAGATCCGGCTGCCCATTTCCGGCAACAATCAAACCACCCGGGGAAACCCGCAGCGATGATCAAAAAAAACCAAAAACCTAATACTTGAATTATGAAACCACGAGTAAGTATTATCATGGGAAGCACTTCAGACATGCCAGTTATGGAGCAGGCAGCAAAGTTTTTGGATGAGATGGAAATTCCATTTGAAATCAATGCGCTGTCGGCACACCGCACACCCGAGCTGGTGATGGAATTCACAGAAAATGCACACAAACGAGGCATAGAGGTCATTATCGCCGGAGCGGGAGGCGCTGCACATTTGCCCGGAGTAATCGCCGCCGGTACCATTTTGCCCGTCATCGGTGTTCCGGTAAGATCTTCCCTGTCTGTTGACGGCTGGGATTCTATACTGAGTATACTGCAAATGCCGGCCGGGATACCTGTGGCAACTGTCGCACTGGATGGCGCAAGAAATGCAGCTATCCTTGCAACACAAATGCTGTCACTATCGGACGAAAACATCCGCAAACGCCTGATCGCGTTTAAAAAAGAACTCAAAAATAAAGTTGTAAAAGCCAACCAGGAACTGGCCAGCCATAAATTCCGCTTTCGGATTAACTAGCTTCATTTCAACGCCACTTTTGCCGGGCTAAACCAACCCTGCCCTGTTTTCTATTGTATATTATTAAGGATTCCATTTAAATCATAATTTACACCAATTGCATTTTTATTTCTTTTTTTTATTTATTATTTAAGATAAATATAGTATTTTGGCAAAAAATTCACACCCATGAAGGTATTGCCAAAATTAGCGTTCATTTTCCTGTACCTGCTTCCCTCAGCCACCATGGCAGGAAACTTTCCTGCAGGAGCAAGGTCAGCCGGGATGGCAAATGCATCCGTTGCCATCTATGATTTCTGGGGTATCAGCCATAACCAGGCAGGAATGGCACATATCCAATACACAACGGCTGCCGTGTACACCGAAAACCGGTTTTTGCTCCCGGAAATGTCACTAACCGCCCTTGCTGTCATAATGCCGGCATCTTATGGCAATCTCGGATTTTCTGTCAAACACTTCGGCTTTGACCTCTACAGGGAAGGCAAAGCAGGAATAGCCTATTCACGCACGTTTGGCAAAAGGCTTTCAGCAGGCATGCAAATAAGCTACCTGTTTCTGGCCATCGGAGAAGGTTATGGGCGAACCGGTACCGTAGCCGGCGAAATAGGCATGATCTATGAAGTAAGGGAAGGAATATTCGCCGGCGCCCACCTGTTTAACCCAAACAGCTCATTACGTACAAAACATGAGTACCTCGATATGGATGAAAGATATCCGGCCATATTCCGCTTAGGCCTGTCGGTAGCCTTTGCGGATAACCTGACCATGAGCGTGGAAGCCGAAAAAGATATCCGGCACCCCATGCAGCCCAAATTCGGACTTGAATACGGCCCCGGCAACAATATATACCTGCGGGCAGGTATCAGCATTATACCCATGGAAAATACATTCGGATTCGGGATAACAATCGGACAATGGCAGCTTGACATTGCATCCTCCTATGATTTTGTACTGGGTTATTCTCCGCAGGCTGGTTTGATATATACTTTCAAATAATGGTGGAAACAGCATTTTTAACACTTCAAAAAATGTATTGGCATGATAGCAGGTAGTAAGATTTGCACTTTTGCGGGCTTATCTTCTTTGCGGGTTTTGCGTGTTTTTAATTTTGCGCTCTTTGCGAGGAATATAATCAACATAAAATGATTATAAACAAATGAAAAACTTATTGATCATCCTGATACTATCCGGAATTTGTTCATTTCACCAAATCCTCCATGCCCAGGAAGGGCAGGAGAATGCTCAGGAACAACTGATGCAGCATGTGGAAAGCCTTATTGAAATGTCGGATGGCGATGGTGAAGAGTTTGCAGCCCTTGCAGAGGGGCTGGAATGGTTGCTGTCGCGTCCAATAAACCTGAATAACACACATGCAGAGGAGTTAAGGCAGCTTTATATGTTAAACGACATCCAGATCAGCAATCTTTTACTTCACATCCAAGAGCACGGACAACTTATCAGTATATATGAATTGCAAACCATTGATGGCTTCGATATGCAAACCATTGAACAGGTATTGCCTTTTGTGACCTTATCAGATGACCATCCCCGCCGGCATTTCCGTTTTGACAACATGCTGCGTGACGGCAACCATGTTTTTTTTCTGCGCTACCAGCGCCTGTTTGAAGAGCAAAGAGGCTATGCTCCCATAGACCCCGTGGAGCTGGAAGTCAACCCCAACGCCAGATACCTTGGCAGCCCTTACCGCCTGTATAGCCGCTACCGCTTTACCTGGTATCAGAATATCAGTTTCGGAATTACAGCAGAGAAAGACCCCGGTGAGGAATTCTTCCGTGGATCCCAACCAAATGGTTTTGACTTTTATTCGGTACACTTGCACCTGCGCGATTTTGGCCGGCTAAATGCCTTGTCAGTTGGCGACTACCAGGTACAGTTCGGACAAGGCCTTACATTATGGTCAGGCATGGCTTTCGGCAAAAGCGCTGAAGCCATTTCCGTGAAAAAGAACGGGCCGGGCCTTCGTCAATATACCTCTGTTGACGAAAATAACTTTATGCGTGGAGTCGGGGTCACAACGCGGTGGGGACCTCTCCGGCTGACAGGCTTCTTTTCATCCAAACATCGTGATGCCAACCTTGTTGCTCCCGCTGATGAAGACGGAAATCCCATGATCATCAGCAGCCTCCAGCAAACAGGACTCCATCGGACACCCCGCGAACTTGAAGGGAAAAATGCCGTGCTGGAAACCATTTTCGGAGGCCACCTGGCCATCCAAAAAAACCGTTTAAGCCTAGGACTGACAGCTTACCACATGCAACTGGCAGCTCAATACAGACGAAATCTTTCATTTTATAATCAGTTTGATTTCAGCCATCATGTTTTCCGGGCCATGGGCTTCGACTATCAATACCTTGCGCACAATATCAATCTTTTCGGTGAAGTATCCATGGGAAACAATGGCAGGGTGGCTTTTCTAAACGGATTCATGATCAGCCTGCACAGAAGGGTTTCTTTGTCATTTGCCTGGAGGCACTATGACAGGGCTTACCAAAATCCCCTGACTGCTGCTTTTGGTGAAAGTACACGAGCAGCAAACGAATCCGGTGTATATGTCGGAACATCCGTAAGGCTAACGCCAACCATCAGAATACATGCATTTGCCGATCATTTTCGATTTCCCTGGATGAAGTTCCGAACATATATGCCCTCCATGGGCAGCGATTACCTGGTCAGTCTTCACTATCGGCCCGCACGCAACACCGAGCTGATCTTGCGCTTCCGGCAAAAATCCAAACCACTCAACACCAGGGATCCGGTCATGATCAGACACCTGGAAGAAGTGGTTCGGACGCAATACAGGCTGCACCTCTCTTATTCCGTAAGTCAGAGCATTTCCATAAGAAACAGACTGGAGATCATCCATCACAGCTATGGGGAGGAAAAACAAAAGGGATACATGGTTTACCAGGACATACTCTATCGCAACCTTTCCAGTCCGTTTGCCATAACCATCAGATACGCACTATTTGACACAGAGGGATTTGATTCACGGATATATGCGTATGAGCATGATGTGTTGTATGCCTTCTCCTTCCCCTTCTACTCAGACAAAGGGTTCCGCACATATTTGCTGATAAGATACCGTGTGCACAGACAGGTGGATATCTATATGCGGCTTGCAAACACAACATATATCAACCGCGATTCGTCAGGTACCGGACTGGAAACCATTGAGGGCAACACCCGCACGGAAGTTAAAGGACAATTTCGGTTTCGGTTTTAGCTTATGATACGCCGATGTGAATAAGAAGTCTTGGGCGAGGGGGCGAAGGAGCGAGGGGGAGAGGGAGAGATTGAGAGAGGGAGTG
>REEA01000184.1 GCA_007695305.1 Bacteroidia bacterium | reverse complement strand
AAACGTCTAATTAGTGTCTGTCAATATTGTCCGACTTCTGCGTTATATTTGTTTTGAAAACAGTCATTTGCATTAGTAAACTCCTTGATTTTCAAAACAGCGCAAGCCTTGAACCCGAATATTACAGATCATACACTTGACTTTATGGACAAACTCTAATTATTACCTATCAATAACTTTCCTAAATGCGGTATTTTCACTCATTCAGAGTGACATCAAAATCAAATTACAATATTAGCAAAAAAACATCAAAAAAAATCCTGTTATTTTCTCAGCGACTTCAGTTTGTCCGGGATGATCTCTGCGGCATCCACGAAAGGCAAAAGCACAAGGTCGGCACCGGCCTTTTCGAGCTCTTTGGCCGTACGGCCGGTGTAGGATGTAACAGCGATGTTTCCTTTATAACCGGCATGTTTGAGATATTTGATGAGTGCCAGGTTGATTTGTTTGTCTTCGAGGCTGGAGACCACGCATTGCGCATCGAGGGGAAGGATCTCGGGGAGATCAGGGTCGTCGGCGTCACCGTACTGGGCGACCCTGCCTTTTCTTTTCCAGCGATCCACGGCACGCGGGTCAAAATCCACACCAAAGACCGTGAATCCTTTTTCTTCCAGGCTGCGGGCAATGTTGTTGCCATACATCCCCAGGCCAAAGATGATCACGTCAAATTTCTTTTTGGCTACCTTTTCATCGTCTATTTCACGGTAAGGGTTGCTTTTTTCAAATATCGAGATTGCCGGGGCGATCCATTCATATATTTGATGTGAATACATGATCAGGTAGGTGCTGATGCTGATGGTGAAAAGTCCGACCAGGGTGATCAGACCCAGGGTTTCTTCATCGATCTGTCCGAGGCTTAGTCCTAGTGCTGCAAGGATCAGGGAAAACTCAGATATTTGCGCCACGTTCAATCCTGCCAGGAACCCGGTACGCTTTCTGTATCCCATCAGGCCAAGAATGATCATCACGATAATGGGGTTTCCGATCAGCACGAATGCGGAGAGGATCATGCCGGGTATGATCTGTTCGCCCAGCAGGGGAACATTCACCTGGCTTCCCAGGTGAATAAAGAAGAACAGCAGCAGGAAGTCGCGCAGGGAGCTGAGTCTTCCGGAGATCACTTCCCGGTAGGGCGTGGCCGACAGGCTGATCCCGCCCAGAAAAGCTCCCACCTCTTTGCTGAAACCGAGAAAATCGCTGAGCGCAGCCAGGGCGATTGCCCAGGTGACGGCAAAAAGGATAAGCAGTTCAGGGGTACGGGCCATCTGTTTGGTAACCCGGTTCAGCACGAACTGCATCAACAGTATGATAAAGATTATCATACCCACCCCTTTGCCAATTACCAGGAGCATCTCTTCCCAAACGGTATATTCTGTGGGGGTCCCCATGGCAGACAGTACGATCATGGCGATGATCACCACGATGTCCTGAACGATCAGGAAGCCGATGGATATCTGGCCATGCAGCGACTGGATCTCTTTTTTGTCAGAAAGCAGCTTCACAATGATGATGGTGGAAGAGAAGGTCAGGGCAACGGCCACATAGAGGCTTACCACCGGTTCGAAACCCAGCGCGATGCCGATAAAGTAGCCAAACACCGAGGTGAAAATCACCTGTCCAAGCCCGGAAAACAATGCTACACGGCCGGTAGAGCGTATCAGTGTGACATCCAGCTTAAGGCCTACCACAAAAAGCAGTACCGCGATTCCCATCTCGGAAAGGAGTTCGATCTTTTCGATCGATTCCAGCAGGTCGATTCCGTATGGCCCTACAATAAGGCCTACCGCTATGAAAGAGACGATCAGGGGTTGACGGAGAAAGCGGCCGATCAGTGCTACAAATGCTGCTATCCCCAGAATGGCAGCAAACTCATAAAATGAATTGGTTATCGCATCCATTTTTTGATCTTATGCTTATCTGTTGAAGACTGTTTTTACCTTTCCCATCAGTTCGTTATAGATATTTTGGTTGGTGGCCACGATCTCTTTGCCAAAAACATGGTTTTTTGTCCCGGAAAAATCGGTTACGATTCCACCTGCTTCGGTCACGATGAGGCTGCCGGCAGCGACGTCCCATGCGTTGAGGCTGTATTCGAAAAATCCCTCGAACCGCCCACAGGCCACGTAGGCCAGGTCAACCGCGGCACTTCCGATGCGGCGCACACCGTGGGTGTTGCGAAGGCACCAGGTGAACAGGTCCATGTATTTCTCCAGCAGGGAATAATCATAATATGGGAAGCCGGTGGCCAGCAGACTGTCGGACAGTGTTTCCCCGCGGGATACCCGGATGGGATTTTCATTGAGGTAGGCCCCTCCATCTTTCCAGGCATAGAAACATTCGTCATGGTTCACTTCATATACCACACCTATCACCACTTCGTTGAGGTGCATGAGGGCGATTGATACGCTGAAGCAGGGCAGCCCGTGGATAAAGTTGGTGGTGCCGTCCAGCGGATCCACCACCCACCGGTAATCCTTTCCTTCTTTTTCTATACTTTCCTCCTCAACAATAAAACCTGCTTCGGGCAGCAGTTGCTCCAGCGCTTTTACAATCCGCTTCTCTGCAGTCGTGTCCACATGGGTCACATAATTGTGCAGGCTTTTGCTTTCAATGTCGGATGCACTCAGCCTCGGAAGCTCTTCACGGATAAATTGTCCGGCATCCCGCGCTACATCGCACACCTGCAAACATAGTTGTCTGTATTCTGTTATCATACCAAATAAACTCCATTTTTACCGGTGATGTTCAATACCACTTCTTCAATTGTGTTCACCTTGTTTTCATTGTATTTTGTTTTGACCCGGATATAGTTTTCCGTAAACCCTGACATGTGGTCTCCTGTCCGGTCTTTTTCCCATAAAACTTTGGTTGTTAACCCCTTGTTGGCTTCTGCGAAAGCTTGCTTTTTCTTATCGGAGAGTTGTTGCAGTGTTTTTGCGCGGTCTTTGATCACCTTAGGATGGATCTTGTCTGTCAGATCTGCGGCCCGGGTTTGTGCTCTCTCGCTGTAGCTGAACACATGGACATAGGAAACGTCCATTCCCGACAAAAAGGACAATGATTCCCTGAAAAGCTCTTCGGTTTCTCCCGGATAGCCCACAATCACATCGGCAGCGATACAGGCATGGGGTATATGCTTACGGATTGTTTCCACCCGGTCGGCAAACAAACGGGTGTTATATCGCCGTCCCATTGCACGTAAGATGCTGTCGCTGCCCGATTGCAGCGGGATATGGAAATGGGGCATCAGCCGCTCTTCCTTTGCCACCAGCCGGATGATCTCCTCTGTAAGCAGGTCGGGTTCTACCGACGACAGCCTGATCCGTTCGGGTTTTTCCATGGCGGCCAGTTCTTTCAGGAGCTGATGGAAAGTTTCGCCCTGTGGTTTTCCGAAATCACCAATGTTAACGCCTGTGAGCACCATTTCCTTGATGCTGGTTTCTGCAATTTCCGCAGCGGTTGCCAGGGTGGCTGCTATGGTGTTGCTGCGGCTTTTCCCACGGGCCTTTGGAATGATGCAGTACGCGCATTTGTAGTCGCAACCGTCCTGTATTTTGAAGAATGACCGGGTGCGTTCTCCGGTGGAATATGTGGGAATGAACGCTTCGGAAGTGTTGTCAGAAACATCCACAATGTTATCTTGCGCCGGTTTGTATGCCAGTTCTTTGAGGCGATCAAACAGTTGATATTTTTCGGTGTTTCCGAGTACCAAAGCTACTCCGGGAATGGCAGCAAGACCGGCAGGACTGATTTGGGAGTAGCAGCCAATGACAGCCACGTGTGCTTCCGGGTTGGTTTTCATCGCCTTGCGGATCAGTTCCCTGCATCGCTTTTCGGCATTTTGGGTCACCGTGCAGGAGTTGATCACGTAGATGTCGGCCACCTCATGAAAACCAACCTCCCTGAATTGCCCGTCCTGAAAACGACGACTGATAGCCGCCGTTTCACTGAAGTTCAGTTTGCAACCCAGGGTGTTAAAAGCGATGGTTTTGGTTTTCATGAGCATATTGTTTAGCGCTTCGCGCTGTCATTTAGCGCTTCGCGCTGTCATTTAGCGCTTCGCGCTGTCATTAGCGCTTCGCGCTGTCATTTAGCGCTTCGCGCTGTCATTAGCGCTTTGCGCTGTCATTTAGCGCTTTGCGCTGTCATTTAGCGCTTCGCGCTGTCATTTAGC
>REEA01000175.1 GCA_007695305.1 Bacteroidia bacterium | reverse complement strand
CATCCTCCTGTGTGTCAAAAATCCTGTCATGGGCGTTTCATGTGTTTATAATTTGTCGAAATGTTGAAATGTGGAAATGTCAAAATGTCGAAAAGTCGAAATGTCGAAAAGTCAAATGTGCAAATTATCCATACTATTTACTGCATACTGTTTACTAATTACAAAATACTTATCCTGACACCAACACCACCCGCTCCCAACTCCCATAATCATTTATTCAAAAAAAAGCGTCCTGTGCGCATATTGCCCGGTTTGCCGCCGATTAAAATCTCAAAGTCACCTTTCTCGGCGATCCATTCATTGTTTAGGTTTACAAACTGTAAATTTTCATAGGTAACGGTAAAGTCAAGTGTTTTGATCTGGCCTGGTTCAAGGTGCACTTTTTCAAAAGCGATCAGTTTCCTGTTATCCGGGGTTATGCTTGCTACCAGGTCGCGCAGGTATAGTTGCACCACTTCTTTCCCGGCATAGTTTCCGGTATTTGTAAGTGTAATGCTAAGGCTTAATGTTTCATTATCGTGTATGGTGTCAGCTGACAGATTTAGTTCTTCATAATGAAAAGTTGTATAGCTCAAGCCATAGCCAAACTCCCATTGCGGGTTAAAGCCATCCATGTCGAATGTTTTGCCCAGCCGGTCGCTGCCTTTGTGTTGGTAGGTGTAGAGCGAGCCGCTATATCGTGGCCATGTGTATGGCAGTTTGCTGCTTGGGTTTTCCCGGCCGCTGAGGAGGCTTGCCAGTGCTCTGCCCCCTTCGTGTCCGGGCCAGTATGCCATCAAAATGGCGTCTGCCAGGGGTTCAATGGTCCGGATTACGCGCGGGCGACCCTGTAAGAACACCAGGATAATTGGTTTACCGCTTTTGTGCAAACGCTTTACCAGTTCTATTTGGTTTGCAGGCAGATCCAGTTCGTTGATATCTGAGGGTTTTTCGGTGGCGGGTCTCTCACCCAGGGCAAGAAGGATTACATCCGCGTTATCGGCCAGTCGCAGCAGATGCGCTTCACTTTCCACATCTCCTTCATAATCAGTGCCGGGTGTATAGCTGACATATTGTTCACCATAGACATCCTGCAGTGCTTCCAGCAGTGTTTTTTTTCCGGGGTCATCATAGGAGGGGTCATCGCCGGCCCAGGTACGGCTCCAGGGGCCGTTTAGCGCCGTCAGCGCGTTGGCACCGGGTCCGCTGACCAAAATGTTGGTGCCGTATTTCAATGGTAAAGCCTGATCTTTGTTCTTCAGCAAGGTAATGCTCTCCAGTGCTGCCCGGTAGCTCAGTTCAGCAAATTCCTCTGAACCAAATTTATCATATCCGGCAGGGTCGTGATAGGGTGCATCAAACAAACCGAGTTTAAACTTTACATACAGGATTCTGCGCACGGCATCATCGATCCGGCTCATGGGGATCTCACCGGCATTAACCAGGTCGACAACGTGCTTTGCAAAGTCTGCGTCATAGGGTGTCATACTCATATCCAGACCGGCATTTACGGCAATTTTTACTGCTTCCAAGGTATCTTTTGCCACATGGTGCATTGTCACCAGGCGGTCTACATCCTGCCAGTCAGAAAGCACAAAGCCTTTCAGACCCAGTTCGCCTTTCAGGATATCGGTGATAAAGTATTTGTCGGCATGTCCGGGGATTCCATTCACCGAACCGGAATTTAGCATCACGGTGAGTGCACCGGCATCAATGGCGTGTCGAAAGGGTTCGATATAATATTGTCGCAGATAGTGTTCCGGGATAAAGGCCGGGCTTCTGTCTTTGCCGCTCAAGGGGGTGCCATAGCCCACAAAGTGCTTTAAGCAGACCGCCACGCGGGTAGTATCTGCTAATGAGGAGCCCTGTTGTCCTTCTACAAAGGCTTTCCCCATTACGTTGTTGATGTGGGTGTCTTCTCCAAAGGTCTCAAAAATACGGCCCCACAGCGGTTGCATGCTGACGTCAAGTACCGGTGCATAATTCCATGGTTGTGATGATGCACGCATCTCATAGGCGGTAACTTCTCCGGTTATTCTTGCCAGTTCGGGGTTCCAGCTTGCAGCCAGGCCGATCTGGTGAGGAAAGAGTGTAGAGCCTGCGGTATAATTGGCACCGTGAACGGCATCCATGCCGTAGATCACGGGGATGTTGTGTCGTGAATGTTCAGCAATATAATCCTGGATGGTTTTGATGATGCGGTGCCATTCTTCTTTGGAAGGGGGATAAATCCCTTTATTTTGAATGGATCCGATGTGGTTTTCGATCAGAAAGTGACGCAGTTTTGCAGTATCGAGGACAAGGGTATCAAAATCGTTCCAGAAAGGTCCTTCTGTGAGTGCGGTAAGGCCGACGTTGGTCATCTGGCCTGCTTTTTCTTCCAGTGTGAGCAATTGCAATAAGCTGTCGGCCTGCCGGAAGTGAATATCAGAAAACACTTCACGGTCAGGCGGACGACAGCTACCAACCAAAAACAACACACCAACAATGGGCAAAATGTGCAAATACTTCATCAATATAAATTAATTAACATAGAAAGGCACATTTGCCGCTCCTGCATTATTATGTTCATCTGTGATGTAAACCAGAATACGATATTCTCCCGGCTCTGCGGGCGCATTGAAAATAATCCGGGTAACATCAGCTGAAACAATCAGTCCTTCAATACTTTTCGGACGGGGTTCATAATCACCGCCGTCGCTTAACTGTGTGGGCTCAGGCATAATCTCGGCCCTGACACTTAAACTTGCCTTTTCGGGATGTTCTATGCTGATCATGGCAGCATAACTACCGTTACGTTCCAGCCGTACGTTGTCAAAACGTCCGCCCTTCCCTGCGATGGAGATATCATGCACCCTTGGGGCCATCTGTTCCGGCCATTCTCCTGTCCAGAGATACTCCATCATATTTACAGGCTCCATGCTTTCACCGGCTTCTGTAAAAAACCCGTACCACGACGGGGTACGTTCCTGTTTTTGTCCCCAAAGGAAGACATAGGACCCCATGCAGTTGACTTCATCAGCCAGAATCACTTCCTTGTAACGGGTTTTTATGGTTTCCGCTTTTTCTGTGGATGTTTGTTCAATGGGTCTTCCCCATTCTGTTTGCGGCATTTCCCAATGTCCGACAGGACCCCATTCGGTGACCAGGTAGGGACCATCGTAGCCGGCATTTGTAAGATATTCCGGAAGATTAATCAATGCGCCGTACATCTGGATGGACAGAAAATCAAGGTCGGGGCAATTTTGCGCGATGTATTCAACTTCTCCGGGGCCAATGCCGGCAAGCATGGTGGTGGTCACATGGTTTCCATCTACTTCTTTGATCATCCGGGCGATGTCGTTCACCGCATCCCAAACTTTCATATTGGTATAACGAAGGTTGAGTTCGTTTCCAATTCCCCAGCCAAGCAAAGCCGGGTGGTCTTTCAGCTCCATTACCTCCCCGCGAAAGCGCTCCAGCTGAGCTGCTACGGCAACTTCGTCGTCATAGTCGAATCCATGACGCTCGCGTGCCATATCCAAACCCATCATCACCATGAGTCCATGCTCGTATGCTTCGTCAAGTATTTCCAGGGCAGGGCGCCGGCTGTTGTCTGTCCGCCATGTGCGGAAGGAGTTGCCGCCATGGGCCGCAATCTGGTAACAGGGTCCAAACTCGCAGCCTGCACCTTTTACAAAAAATTCTTCATCATCAACAAAAAGACGAAATTTGCCGTCAACCTCACGCATCTCAACAAGAGACGGGCCTTCCGACAGATATTTACTGCCGGGCTCTTGTGCCGGCGAACAAGCAAAAAACATAATTGCTGCAAAAAATAAAATGAATATTAGGGCTTTCATCTGTTTATATTTGGTTGTTCTTTGATATTTTTTTTGAACGCGGATAAACGCTGATAAAAATCCGCGGTGATCAGCGTTTGCCAAAGGCAATCCGCGGCATCCGCGTTCTATAAATCATCCTCCTGTGTGTCAAAAATCCTGTCATGGGCGTTTCATGTGTTTATGATTTGGTAAAATGTCAAAGTGTCGAAATGTCAAAGTGTCAAAGTGTCGAAATGTTGAAGTTTCGAAATGTTGAAAAGGCAAGGCTTGCTATTGGCTTTTAGCGTGTTCGCTCTTTTGCTGGCGTATCCTCGCATCTTCGTATCCTCGCATCTTCGTATCCTCGCATCTTCGTATCCTCGCATCTTCGTATCC
>REEA01000019.1 GCA_007695305.1 Bacteroidia bacterium | reverse complement strand
ATCGAGGACTTCATCAACCAGGGAAATACCTATAATTACTTCTTGCAGCCTTTGGCCGGAATACACCTTGATCCGACCGTAGAACAACATAATCACTCTGCCACAGATCCCAGGTATTTATGGATATTTGGCGCCATCGGCTTTCTGATCCTGGTGATTGCCTCCATCAACTTCATGAACCTTTCAACAGCCCAGGCCACCCGAAGAGCAAAAGAGGTGGGTATGAAAAAAGTGATTGGCTCAACAAAAAGCATGCTAGTGTGGCAGTTTGTAACCGAAACCATCGTATTGTCTACCATTGCCCTTGGTGTGGCATTGCTGATAGCAGAATTCACTATGCCCTGGTTCAATGAACTGCTCTCACTCAATCTCAGCCTTGCGTACTTTTCCGATTTGCGCGTGATCCCTGCATTGATCATCCTGGTAATCCTGGTGGGATTTTTTGCAGGTAGTTATCCTGCATTTTACCTTAGCTCATTTAATCCCGGCGCCGTATTAAAGGGAAAAACGGGCAACGGAAAACAAAATACCGGACTACGCAAGGCCTTGACAGTAACGCAATTTGCCATTTCCATCATGTTGATCACCGGATCTCTGATCATGTTTAAGCAACTGAATTATATGCTGAATAAAAACCTGGGCTTCGACAAGGAAAACCTGCTTGTCATTCGCCAGGCACAAGCTCTTGGTGAACAGGTGCAATCCTTCAAAGCCGAAGCGCAGAACATTCCGGGGGTATTATCCGTTTCGGCTTCTACGGCTGTCCCCGGAAGGAGCAATAATAACAACGGATACATCATCAGGGGCCGCGAAGAAGAATCTTTCCTGATGCAAACCAATTGGGTGGATTATGACTACCTGAAAACCTACAGGATAGAGTTGGCTGAAGGCCGCTTTTTTGACCCTGATATGGCAACTGACCGGCAGGCGGTTCTGGTAAATCAAAGTGCTATCGAGAATTATCAGTTGAAAGATCCTTTTGCTACCCGCATCATATGTCCCAGCGACCACGAAACCATTATGCCCGTGATCGGTGTGGTAAGCAACTTTCACTTTGAATCGCTTCGGAACAACATTGCCCCATGCATCCTGAGGTTTAAGAATGAAAACATTAACTGGGGTTATGTAAGCATACGCATTGAGCCGGGTATGACGCGCCGGGTGCTTGAAGATACAGAGCAGCTTTGGGCTTCTTTCACTGCCAACGATCCCATGTTGTATGTGTTTTTGGATGAAGACTTCAGACGATTTTACCAGGAAGAGCAACAAAATGCCCGCCTCTCGGTGATCTTTACCGTGTTGGCTATCCTGATCGCTTCACTGGGATTATATGGCCTGACGGCATTCTCACTGCAGCAGAGAGTCTGCGAAATTGGCATAAGGAAAACCTTCGGGGCCTCCGTTGGCAATATCTGGTATTTGATCTGTAAGGATGTGATGGTACTGGTTGCCCTGGCAAGCGTGCTGGCGTGGCCATTGATCTATTGGGTTGCAAGCAACTGGCTGCAAAACTACCACTACCGCATCAGCCTGCAGGCAACCGACTTCCTGCTTGGCTTTGGCGTGGCAGTGACCATCGCCCTGATTACCATTAGTTACAGGGTCATCAGCGCCGCCTCGATCAACCCGGCCATCTCCATGAGGTATCAATAACCGGGTGCCCGGATTATCTCAACAGGCGGCTTTTCTTTTCCACTTTGATCAAGTGCGGGATGAGTTCCTTTTCCATCTCATCAACACTATTGCACAACTTGAAAAGCTTAAGATCAGTCGGACTGATTACCCCCAGCTCGGCCATCTTTGGAATATTGATCACCTCATTCCAAAAAAGACTGTCGTAAAGAATGATTTTCAGTTCTTTCTTCACTTTTTCAGTCTGGACAAGCGTGAGCACCTCCATGAGCTCATCGAGTGTACCAAAACCACCGGGAAAGATCACGAAAGCCTTTGCCATGAAAATGAGCCATAACTTTCGCATAAAGAAGTAGTGAAACTCGAAGTTTAATGACTCATCAATATAAGGGTTTGAACTTTGTTCAAACGGCAGGCTGATGCCAAAGCCGATCGATTTTCCTCCCGCTAGTTTGGCGCCTTTGTTAGCAGCCTCCATGATGCCGGGACCGCCTCCGGATGACACAATAAAACGGCTGTGAGGTGTATAGCGCTCTTTTGCCCACTTGGTCAGACGCCGCGACAATTCAACGGCATCTTCATAATATCGGGAATTTTTTAAATTGCGCTCTGCTATTTTCAGATCATTCTCACTCGCCTTACCGGATGCCTTAAGGATATCCAGCCTTTTTTGGGCCTCTTTTGCCGGCAGCGTGCGGGCAGAACCAAAAAAGACAACCGTGTCCTGAACCTTGTTTCTCCGCAAACGGGATTTTGGCTCCAGGTATTCACTAAGGATGCGCAACTCCCTTGCAGCCGGTGAAGTCAGGAATTTTTCGTTTTCATAAGCTTTGGGCATTTTGTTTGTTTCCATTATCCAATCATTTATATGATACAATAATTTGACAGATATCTATAGCAGACGGCTGTTTAATATCCTGCAGCCTGTCCGTCTTTTCTCGATTCAGATGCACCATAATAGACCCCTTTTTCTGCATCCCGCATGATAGCCTGATAACCACCGAAGGGACCGTTGGCCCACTGTATGGTATGCCCCTTTTCTAAAAGTGCCCGTATTGTTTCATAGGGGTAGCCTGATTCCAGGTTTACGACGCCGCCATCCGACATTCGCTGACCTGTAGGTTCTGAAGATCCATGGTGATGAATCCGTGGAGCATCGCCGGCTTCCTGCAGGTTCATGCCAAAGTCGACCAGGTTGATCACGATCTGTGCATGACCCTGTGGTTGCATCCCCCCGCCCATCACACCAAAACTGATATATGGCTGTCCGTTTTTTGTAATGAATCCGGGGATGATCGTATGGAAAGGCCTTTTCCCGGGTTCGTAAGTGTTGAAACGGTTGGGCAGAAGGGTGAATCCTTCGCCACGGTTCTGCAAAACAAAACCCAGTCCGGGAGGGGTCATGCCACTGCCCATGCCGCGGTAATTGCTTTGTATCAAAGATACCATGTTTCCATGCTTGTCGGCTACGGTCAGGTAAATGGTGTTTGGCGACTCAGGAATGCCCGGGTCGTAATGTAAGCCGGCACGACGGGGATCTATCAACTCGCGTCGCTCGTCGGCGTATGCTTTGCTGATCAGCCGCTCAAGAGGCACCGGACTGAAGTCCATATCAGCATAGTAGTGCGCCCTGTCTTCGAAAGCCAGCTTTTTTGCTTCCACAAACAGATGCACATACTCGGGGCTGCTCCATCCCATGGATGCTATGTCATAAGCTTCAAGAATATTCAGTATTTGCAATACTGCGATGCCCTGGCCGTTGGGTGGAAGCTGCCAGATATCATATCCCCGGTAGTTTGTTGATACAGGATCTACCCAGGTGCTGGTATGCGCAGCCATGTCATCATAGCTGAGAAATCCGCCATTTTCAGCAATATACTGATCAATTATCCGGGCAATCTCTCCTTTGTAAAAAACATCTCTTCCTTCGGTGGCAATCATCTCGTATGTGTTCGCCAGGTAGGGATTTCTGAAAATTTCGCCTTTTTCGGGCATACGACCCTCCGGCATAAATGTTTCCCGGAAATTTGGGAAGTGTGCCAGTATGGGAGCCGAACGTTGCAGGTAATAGGCAATGAGTTCGGTAACGGGGAAACCATCGCGGGCATAGTCAATAGACGGCTGCAGGATGGTTTCCATGGGTAGTCTGCCAAACCGCCGGTGCATTTCGAACCAGCCGTCCACCGTGCCGGGAACGCTTACCGACAATGCACCTCTCTGGGGTATCATCACATACTCATTATCCAGGAAATAATCGATGCTCAGATTCATGGGCGAGCGGCCGCTGGCATTGAGGCCGTGCAACTTTTCCGTTTCCGCATCCCATATAATGGCAAAAAGGTCACCACCAATCCCGCATCCGGTTGGCTCCATTAAACCCAGGGCTGCATTGGCGGCAATGGCTGCATCCACGGCAGAGCCACCCTGCTTCAGAATATCCAGCGCAATTTGTGTGGCCAAAGGATGACTGGTAGCAGCCATCCCGTTTTGGGCAATGACCTCCGAGCGCGAAGCAAACTGATGTCCGGTTATGCGGTCCTGGGCCGCAGCCCCAAGACTGAACACCAGCAGCAGAAAGAAAATGGTTGATGTGTGTTTCATGGTAAAGTTGTTAAGATGTCAAAATTCCCTCCTTCTCTTAAGTCTCTTAAGTCTCTTAAGTCTCTTAAGTCTCTTAAGTCTCTTAAGTCTCTTAA
>REEA01000120.1 GCA_007695305.1 Bacteroidia bacterium | reverse complement strand
TATTCTTCTGAAACACCGATACGTCCTGTAATTCGATAATGGTGTCAAAGGCCATAGGCAAAAGTTAATGTGTAAATGTCAAAAAGTCAAAATGTCTAAAAGTCAAAATGTCTAAAGGTTAAAAGGTTATAAGGTCTTCCAAATTGTTCTCTCCTTTGCGTCTTTTGCGTGATTTGCGTGATTTAACTTTTGCGGCCTTTGCGTGGAATTACATTTTTTCACCACAAAGAACACAATGAACACAAAGTTTTTAATTTCAAAACCAAACCTTCATCTACTACCTACTTACTCCTTCTCTCCCTCTCCCTAACGCAGTCCGCTTCGCTCCAGGAAATGCTCGATTTCAGGCTCCTGGCCGCGGAATTCAATATAAGCATCCATGCCGTCGCGCAAAGCGTTTTCGGCCAGGATATACTTACGGAAACGCTCTGCCAGCTCCTGGTTAAATAGATCATCGGACTCCTTGAAAGCCATAAAAGCGTCCGCATCTAGTACACCGGCCCAGCGGTAAACGTAATAACCTGCGGCATAGCCTGTTCCGAAAATATGTCCGAAGTAAGTGGTACGATAACGCGGTTTGATCTCTTCAATGAGCCCCATGTTTCTCAGCGACTCGTTTTCAAAAGCACGGACGTCAATCTCATCGCCATGCTCTGCTGTGTGCCAGTCCATATCGAGAATGGCTGCGGCAATATATTCCGTATTGATGAAGCCCTGGTTGAAAAATTCAGCGTTGCGCATTTTCTGGCGCAGCTCTTCGGGCATGGGTTCGCCTGTTTCGAAGTGAAGTGCATACTCATCAAGCAGCTCTGGTTCGGCTGCAAAGTTTTCGAGGATTTGCGAAGGCAGCTCAACAAAGTCGCGCGGAACACTACGGCTTGTCCTCCTGTAGCGGCCGTCGGCAAAAAAGTTGTGCAGTGCATGTCCGAATTCGTGGAAATAGGTGGTGGTCTCATCCCACGTGAGCAATGCCGGTTGTCCGCCCGATGGACGGCTGAAGTTCATGACAATGGTTACGATGGGATAAATCTTTTCACCGTTTTCGTAAGCTCCCGTGCGATAAGTGCCGCACCAGGCTCCTCCCCTTTTGCCCGGACGCGGATGGGGGTCAATAAACAAGATGCCGAGGTGGCTGCCGTCGCGGTCAAACACTTCAAACGCTTCCACCTCTTCATGATAGACTGGAACCTCCGGCCTCTCTTCAAAAGTAAGGCCAAACAACTTGTTCGCCAGCATAAAATTTCCTTCCCTTACATTTTCTATAGCAAAATAGGGCTTCAGCTCCGCATCATCCAAATCATATTGTTCTTTGCGAAGAATCTCCGCATAATACCACCAGTCCCAGGGTGCCAGGTCATAGTCACCACCTTCCCTGCCGATGATCGCCTGCATCTGATCTCTTTCCTGTTTAGCAAGTTCGAGAGAGGGTTCCCATATCTGATACAGGAAGTCATACACATTTTGCGGATTTTCAGCCATCTGGATGGCCTGGAAAAATTCTGCATAATTGTTGTATCCCAAAAGACGTGACATCTCCTGCCGTAACTGCATCAGCTCGGCAAAAAGGTCTTTGTTGTCGTTTTCATTGTCATTATCGCCACGCATAAAATAGCCGGTAAACACTTTTTCACGCAGGTCTCTTCTTTCAGAAAAACGCAAAAATGGGATCCAGCTTGGGTTATGCAAAGTAACGATACCCAATGCATCCACACCGGCTTTTTCAGCTGCTTCAGCTGCTGCCGCTCTAACGCTTGCAGGAAGGCCTGCAAGATCTTCTTCGTTTTCCAGCTTCAGCTGAAAAGCGTTGGTCTCTGCCAGTTGGTTTTCTCCAAGCTGTAATGAAACCATGGACATCCTTGCGTTGAGTTCAGCCAGTTTCTCCCGCTTGTCCTCAGGCAAAGCCGCACCACCGCGTTCAAAGTCACGATAATACATTTCAACAACACGCAACTGCTCCAGGTCAAGATCCATTTCGTGCCGCTGCTCATGAACAGCCTGTATGCGGGCAAACAGCTCCTGGTTCATCCGGATGGCGTTGCTGTGCGCCGACAACATAGGTGTTGCCTCACGGGCAATCTCCTGTAACCTTGGATTTGTTTCAGCACCACGCAGGCCGCCAAAAACAGGCGTTACCCTGCGTAACATGCCTCCGGCCTGATCATAGGCTACGATGGTATTCTCAAAATCCGGAGCCTCAGGGTTATTGACGATGGCGTCAATCTCCGCCTGATGTTGCCTGATACCCTCCTCAATGGCCGGCAGGAAATGCTCATCGTCGATCCTGTCGAAAGGAGGAACGTCAAAAGGGGTGTTGTAATCAGCAAAAAACGGGTTCTCACTTCGCTCGGTACAAGCTGCAAACATCATTGTCAATGGAATAAAAAACAAAAATAACTTTCTCATATTTACGGGTTTTAGATGTATATGGTGTGATTGTGATGAAGTCGTGTCCGATTAACCTGAATCAGTTACCATCCTGTAGATATGTTTTGCAACTGTTCTTAGAAAAAACAAAAGGCAAAGATACGTTTTTTTATTGATCCCTTTTGAGCTTACGACCTTTACACATATCGACTATTATTAACTCCGCGCTAAGTCCGCAAAAGTTAAATCACGCAAAAAGCGCAAATAAGGGAAAAGGCTGCCAGACATTTAGACCTTTTGACTTTTTGACTTTTTCACATTGATAAAGAAAGGCATCGGGTCACCTGTAAGCGGGTTTTTAAGGCTTAGTTGTAGAGTTTTGAGATCTGTTTGTTAAAAACAATGAACAGTCCGGTGATGGCCAGCCATTGCAGCAATACGCTCATCAGGCTGAAGGGGTTCAGAGGATTGAACCACTCTTCAGGGGCGAACTGGGTTACCGAGAGATACATCCACCAAACCAGCAATATTACACCGGCGGCGGGCACAAAAAACCTGATGGGAATTTCCCACCAGAGCCCGGGTTTCCAATCGCCGGGGGCAAATTCGGTTTCATTTTTCAATCGTGAGATTCCGTATTTTATACAGAATGATGCGATGAATACACCCGAAACCATCAGCCCGAGCCCCCATACAAAGTCCTGGTTGCTGAGTATGTTGAGGCTCATGGCAGAAGGAACTCCAAGCAGGTAAACAAAGGCAATAATGAGCAGCACCGCCTTGTTCCGTTTTATGCCCCTGTCGACAAGTGCACGGGTACTTAGCTCCAGCATCGACATCAGGGATGAAAAACCGGCACATGCCAGCCCCAGGAAAAAGAAGACCGCCAGGATGCCTCCTCCGCTCATCCGTTCAAACAACTGGGGCATCCAGATAAATGTCAGTCCGGTAGATGCAGGACCGGAGGTTTTCATCACCTCCAGAACTTCTGCGTCGGCATAGCCATAACCAAATTGCATCACGGAAAAAACCGTACCAAATATCATGGTAGCCATCAGGAGGGAAATAATGTTGTTTCCAAATCCGGTGATGAATGCGTTTTTTACTGTTCCATGACGTGCGTGCATGTATGCGGCATATGACAGAAAAAGCCCCCAGCCGGCACCGGTATCCCAGGCATTCTGCGTCAATGCCTGCAGCCATACGTCAGGGGTTTTCAACTGCGCCCATTCTATCCTGAAAAGGTATGCAATCCCCTGTCCCGATCCAGGCAATGATATAGCACGAATAACCGCGGCAAGGATGATCAGTATCAGAAACGGAATCAGCACCTTGTTGACTTTTTCAATGGATCGCACACCCTTCCAGATAGCCAGTCCGCCGGCAGCAATGGCCAGAAAATGCATCACAAAAGGCCACCAGGAGGACTGAAAGCCATCCCATATAGCCATTGATTCAACATTGGTAACAGGTAAGGGGAAAAACAACATCTGAAAAAAGTAATACAATGCCCATCCAACAATAACCGCGTAGAAAAAGCCAATAGCGGTTGCCACAAAAGCCACGAAAGCACCCATCCATGCAAACCGCTTGCCCATCCCTTTCACAAAAGATCCGATGACGCCAAAACGATATTTCCGGCCGATCATATATTCGGCAATGATCAACGGTACACTCCACAGCAGTAAAAAAATAATCCAGGCAAGAATGAGGGCACCGGCGCCTTCATCACCACCGCTTTGGGCTGCTATGCGCGGGAAACGCCAGATGTTTCCGGTTCCCACAGCAATACCCAAGGCGCTCAGCAACAAACCCACCCGGGTTCCAAAACGTTGATCTACAGAACTATCAGCTAGCATACGTTTCTATATTGGATGTAAAGTCAAATGAAAATGTGTAAATGTGTAAATGTCAAAATGTCAAAATCTAACTATTTACTGCTTACTTACTTACTTACTTTTTACTTTCACCCCCCTCTCTCTCTTCCAATCGTCACACAAAAACCGGCCCTACCTCACCGGTCTCCGATACCTCACAGGCGGTGCCGGCTCCGGCTTCAATTCAATGGCTTCCGTTTCCAGCAGCTTCATGGCCTCTTCAACGGCGCGTTCCAGCTGGGGGTCTTCCCCACGGATCACTGCGGCAGGCAGCTGTTCTATTTCAATATCGGGGGCAACACCTTCTGCCTCCACGGCCCATTCACCGTCGGTGTTGAAGAATCCGCCGCGGGGTGCCATCATCCGGCCGCCATCGATAAATGAAGGTGTATCCCATATGCCAACCAGCCCACCCCAGGTGGTGGTGCCGATCAGTGGTCCTATCTCCATCTTCCGGAACATATAGGGCAGCAGGTCTCCGCCCGAACCGGCACGCTCGTTGATGATCATCACTTTCGGCCCCCAGATACCGGCCATGGGTGTCGTGAAGGGTCTGCGGTCGGCGGCACGGGAGTTGAAATAGCCATGTAACTGCCTCGCCATGATGTCAATCATATAATCGGCTGCAGAACCGCCGCCATTGTTGCGCTCATCGATCACGGCCCCCCTCCTGTCCTGTTGGGCAAAATAATACCTGTTAAAGAACTGGTAGCCCCAGCCGCTGGTATTGGGGACATATACATAGGCCAGCTGACCGCCTGACAGCTCATCCACACGGCGCCGGTTGCCCTCCACCCATGCCATCATCCGGAGCATGTATTCATTGGCAACAGGCAGTACCGTAACCAAACGCGAACCTTCCAATCCGGGCCGGTCATTCACCCGGATGGTGGTTTGGCGGTTAGCAGTACCCTCAAAATATCTGTACAGATTCTCAGCAGGATCTACCGGCACACCATTCACCTCAAGCAGATAGTCCCCCACCCTGACGTTGATGCCCGGCTCGCGAAGGGGAGCCTGCAAAAGCGGGTTCCAATCTTCACCATCATAAATCCTGCTTATGCGCACAAACCCGTTTTCAATGGCATAATCGGCGCCGAGCAATCCTACCGGCACCCTTTCCACCGAGGGCATATCACCACCAAAGATATAGGAATGACCAACAGCCACTTCTCCCCCCATGATTCCGATCACATAATTCAGGTCGGAGCGATGCTTCACATGGTCAACCCAGGGTTTGTACCATTGGTATATCTCGTCCCATGGTGCACCGTGCACATTGTCAACGTAAAGGAAATCACGCTGCAAACGCCATCCTTCCCTGAACATCTGCTGCCATTCTTCTTTGGGTTCAATGCGCAGACGTATATCCCTAACCTTATCCAGCCGCCCGTCTCCGGGACTTCTTGTCCCACCCGATGCGGAGACAATACCCCATGTGTTGCCGCTGCGATAAAGCAGTGAACCACGGTCGTGTGAGGTCACGGCATAATTCACCGGCGACAAAAATGATTCACTCTCCTGCTCTTCAAAATTATAGCGATGAAGGGTTAGGCCTGACTGACCCGGGACACTTTCAAAATAAAACACATAGCCCTCAGGACCTGCTACCAGCCCGGTAAAATCTCCGGCCTGAACTGACGTTGCAACGATCCTTCGCATCAATCCATCAGGATCAATACGTATGCTTTCATCATCATTCTCACCGGCTTCTTCATCATTATCATTGTCTTCCTTTTCTTTTACTTTTTCTTCATCACTTTTGGGAAGATAAGGTGATACGCCATCCTCCGCAAGCACCATCACGTAAAGCGACCTGGTAGTCGGCATATTATACGCGCTCATGTCGAGCCACCCTGTATTCAAGCCATAATCAGTGCTGGCAAGGAAGTAAAGATAATCGCCGGAGTCACACCACACCGGGGTGATGGCGTCTGCCATTCCATCGGTTGCCTGGATACGTTCGCCGGTTTTTACATTATACAGCACGATTGCCTTGAACATGCTTTCCAGGGTGTGAGCGTAAGCGATCCAACGACTGTCGGGCGACCAAACCGGGTTCATGGTGCGCTCGGGACGCACATAACGGTCTGTATCCACGAGCGTAACATCTCCTGACTCTACATCCACAAAATACAGGTTAAGATGGGTATCTGTGTAAGCTATATACTTTCCATCCGGCGACCACTGCGGCCTGAAAAAGAAAGATGGGTCGGGCAAATCAATGATTCTGACCTCTCCTGTGCCCGTCTGATCACCAATAGCCAGCTGATATTCACCGCTTTCATCGGTAAACCACGCTATGTTGCTGCCATCGGGCGACCATACAGGAAACCTGTCGGCAACGCCGGGGCTTCGGGTAATGTTTCTCGGATCACCGTGTTCCTTTGGCACGGTGAAGATCTCACCGCGGTACTCAAACAACGCACGTTGACCCGTGGGCGAAAGGGAAGCATTTTGTAAAGCGGTAGGGCGCACATCCTCCCACCTGGGACGCGACCAGTGGAAGTCGCCCCGAACATGGATGGTCAGTCTTTCATGCTCGCGGGTCACAGGATCAAAAATGTGCAATGCCCCGCCTTTCTCATACACCAGCACACCTCCTCCGGCATTGATATTCTTCACATCGAAATCCACAAAGAAACTTTCCTGGGTGAGCGTGCTGGTATCCATATCATACGACCAGATATTGGCAGCATAATCCCGCTCGGAAATAAAATACACGGTATTGCCAATCCACACCGGGCTCATATGCCGCTCACCATCGGGCTGAGGTGTGGTTGTGAGGCTATAGTCTTCCAGATCGACAATCCAGATGGGCTTGGCTTGTCCGGCGCGATAGTTTCGCCACTCGGGATCACTGAAGCTCACTTCCTGGTATGCGATATAGCGACCATTGGGCGACAGTTGCCCGGTTACCGCCCGCGGTACCGGAAGCCGCTCCGGCATGCCCCCTCCCTTGTGAATGGTAAAAAATTGTGATTCGCGTGTGGGCACACCCTCCCGGCCGGAGGTAAATAACACCCGCTCGCTGTCAGGCGTCCAGCCGCGAACAAAATCCGCACCCGGATGCCATGTCAGCCGTTTTGGCTGTCCACCCTTAATCGGAACAACATAGATATCATCATTGCCATCATACTGAGCCGTAAAAGCAACCATGGTCCCATCAGGCGAAATGTGTGGCAAACTCTCCGAACCTTCATTGCTGGTCAGCCGGCGGGCATCACCACCGGCACGGTCAACTATCCACAAATCATTGGCATACACAAAAACAATATGCTCCTCACTGACCGTCGGCTGACGCAAGAGCAATGTGCCTTCTGCAAAAGCAAAACCCTTACCCAGTAAATAAATGGCAAGGGTCAACAAAAAAATCCTTTTCATAGTTTGATTGTTAAGAATGGAAGATTATATGTTTTGACAGGCTAAAGTTACACGATTCTCAATTTCCGGCAAAAAAAACATCTGAAAACAGAAATCAAAAATTTCCTGTAAATTTACACGCAGATACCTAATCTGTTTATGAATTTACATACTTTCCATCCAATGAAAAGACTTTTGCTGCTCCCCTTACTTTTCTTCTTCACGCTATCAGTATCTGCACAGCAGGTTAGCGATTATGGTTCAAACGACCGGGAGGTATTGATCAATGCCTTGCATGCAGTGTCTGAAGATGACATCAGCAGCTGGATGCATACCATGATATCTCCTGAGTTTCGCGGCAGGCTGGCCGGCGACATCGGCTATGATCTGGCTGCTGAATGGGCGGCCGGGAAACTTGAATCATGGGGCCTAAAGCCATTTTTCCCCGAAAAGGGATTTTTCCAGGAATTTGACCAGCCCTATACCCTTGTCAAAGACAAAGGACGTCTGGAAGTACATGTTCCCGTGGGTGACGAATTCATCACCAAAAAATATAACTATGGGGAACATTACTGGCCATGGGGTATTTCAGGCAGCGGAGAAGTAACCGCAGAAGTGGTGTATGTGGGGCACGGGATCACTGCACCCGAACTGGGATACGACGATTACGCCGGTATAGATGTGACAGGGAAGATCGTGATCACCGAGCTGGGTGTTCCCTACACCGGAAACAATTACGACAGCCTGTTGCTCTGGCGGCCCTATGTGGACCACTCAAACAAAGTGAAGTTTGCCCTTGAGAATGGTGCTGCCGGACTGATCTTTGCCTATCATGTTGCCAGCCCAAGACCCACGGTTGATCCTGATTTTATATTCCTGGCTGCTTCTGATGAAGTAGTAAGGGATTTGCTGGCCGGTACCGGGAAAGACCTGGATGCAGTGAGAGAACATATCAAAACAACCCTTACACCCATGTCGTTCCATACCGGAAAAAAAGCCACGCTGGCACTCACCTCCGAATATTATCCTGATGGTACCACCGCCAACGTGGTAGCCATGATTGAGGGGAGCGACCCGGAACTGAAAAATGAATACCTGATCATTGGTGCCCATCTTGACCATCTGGGCATGATGCCTGTCTTGTTTCCCGGTGCTCTCGACAATGCTTCGGGCTGCGCGTTGGCACTTGGAGTGGCCAAAGCGCTGGCAAGTTCGGAAGCCGAGCTGAAAAGAACGCTGATCATCCTGCTCTTTGGTGCAGAAGAGGTTGGACTGGTGGGTGCACGCCAGTTCGTTGAACGCTTTCCCTATCCCAAAGAGCAGATCAAAATGATGATCAACCTGGATATGGTGGGAAGAGGTAATGCCTTCTTCGCGGTAACGGCCGACCCCTGGAGCGAGCTTCTTGACGCGCTGGAAAGGAACAATGAGCGGTGGGTGCACCGACCCTTCATGACCCGGAGCAGCCCGTGGCAACCTCCCATCAGACCACGTACCGACGGCATGGTTTTCTATATGGAAAAAATCCCTGCCATCACCTTCGGCACAAGGGGTGCAACCACCCCAACCCTCTATCACGTTCCTGAAGATACCATGGACCAGATCGACATTGAGATCATGAGAGACGTAATCAAGGTGTTGACCATGAGTATTATAGAGCTTGGAAATATGAAAGAAATCGTGTTGGACACACCCTGATCAATTGTCCACACAACAACTTCGGATGAACTATCAAAACAATTTTGACAAT
Source organism: Bacteroidia bacterium (assembly GCA_007695305.1). Classification (GTDB taxonomy): domain Bacteria; phylum Bacteroidota; class Bacteroidia; order Bacteroidales; family UBA7960; genus PUPG01. The sequence goes on along the minus strand of REEA01000120.1, from coordinate 10,281 downwards.
CAACCGGAAAACGCTGAATGAAAGAATACGAAATCAACCATGTACCCCCGTCGGGTGATCCCGACAAAGAAGGGATGGATCGTCGCTGCTTCATGAAACTGAGCGCTGTATTTGCCGGAGGTATAGCCACTTTAGGTTCGCTGGCGGGATGCTCCGGAAACAAGCAGCCAATCCGGCTACCGGGCAAACTCGACGGTGACGGGGTAAGCATTGTACGTGCCGGTTGTCCGGCACACAACTGCGGCGGCCGTTGCGTGCTGAAGCTGTTTATCAAAGATGATGAAATTGTGCGTATCGAAACCGACGACCGTCCGGACGATGACATCAGCGATCCCCAGCTTCGGGCATGTATCCGCGGAAGAGCCTACCGCCGCAGGCAATATCACCCCGACCGCCTCAAATACCCGCTGAAAAGAACAGGCGGGCGCGGTGAGGGTAAGTTTGAACGGATTTCGTGGGATGAAGCCCTGGATATGATGGCGCGAGAGCTGAAAAGAGTCAAAGAAACCTATGGCAATTCTGCCATTCTTGTTCCCTATGGCACCGGGAGTTACAACCAGACCAACGGCCGGCAGACGGCCGCCCGGCTCATGAACCTCTTCGGCGGCTCACTGGGCTTCTACAACAGCTACAGCTGGGCTTGTATCAGCCGGGCGACACCTTATGTTTACGGCACCGGCGTTACCGGAAACCAACGGCAGGACTGGGTTAATTCACGCTATATCATCATGTGGGGATGGAACCCCGCCGAAATGCGCGACGGCACCAACAGCGAATTTTTCCTTAAAAAGGCCAGGGAAAATGGCGCAAAAATCATTTGTATCGACCCGCGCATGAGCATGAGCGCCACCGCCCTTGCCGACGAATGGATCCCCATACGGCCCGGCACCGATACCGCCCTCATGAGCGCCATGGCACATGTGATCATTTCCGAAAACCTGCACGACAAAGATTTTATCCGTCGCTGCTGCGTGGGGTTCGACAAATCTCAAATGCCTCCCGGCTGTGAGAATGAAGAAAGCTACAGCGACTACATCTTCGGCATACGTGACGGCCAGCCCAAAACACCGGAATGGGCTGAAGCCATTACCGGCATCCCGAAAAATACCATCACAAGGATTGCGAGAGAATACGGAAGTACCAAGCCGGCCATGCTTTACCAGGGTTACGGTATGCAGCGACGGGCCTACGGTGAACAACCGGTGCTGGGTGGCTGTGTGCTGGCCGCCATCACCGGCAATGTGGGCATCCCGGGCGGTTGGGCAAGCGGCATCGCCCTGCAGGCCGACGACGGCGGACCATTCTGGAACATCTTCCCCACCGGCCGAAACCCCGTGCGCGAAGCCATCCCCGTATTCCTCTGGACAGAAGCCATACTCAGAGGCAAGGAAATGGGCCCCGATGACGGCGTGATCGGCGCAGAAAAACTGCAAAACAACATCAAACTGATCTGGTGCGTGGCCTCCAATATCCTTATCAACCAGCACGCCGACACCAACAGGTCGGCAAAGATCCTCAAAGACGAAAGCCTGGTGGAATTCATCGTTGTACAGGACCAGTTCATGACACCATCCGCAAAATATGCTGACCTGGTGCTGCCGGTGTGCACGCAATTTGAGATGTGGGGACTGGAAGACGGCTGGAAGTACGGTGATGAAGTGATCATCATGCCAAAAGTACAGGAACCGCCCGGAGAAACCAAGAGTGACTACCAGATAGCCACAGAGCTGGCCGAACGCCTGGGGTTAAAGGAAGAATATACCCTGGGGCGAAATGAATACGACTGGATATCGTGGGCGGTGAAATACTATCGCAACACCCGCTTCCCCGACATCCCCGACCTGGAAAAACTGCACGAAATGAACCGCGGAGTTTATACAAGAGCCATCCATGAGCCAAAAGTGGCCTTTCGCGATTTCAGGGAAGATCCGGAGCAATATCCGCTGAATACCCCCTCGGGCAAGGTGGAGCTGTTTTCAAAAACCTTGTTCGACATGGGCAAACCGGACAGCATACCGGCCGTACCCAAATATATCCAGGAATGGGAAAGTCCGTTTGGTGAGGAAAGTAAAAAATACCCGCTGCAGGCCATTGGCCATCACTATATGCCGCGGGTACACTCGACCCACGATGGCATCGACTGGCTGGAAGAGGCTTTCCCGCAAAGGATATTCATCAACCCCCTGGATGCCGAAGCAAGAGGTATCAAAGATGGTGATCAGGTACTTGTTTATAACGACCGGGGAAAGATCATGATGCCCTGCCGGATCACAAAAAAAATCATGCCCGGCGTGGTGAATATCCCCCAGGGCGCATGGTGGGAACCCGACAAAAACGGTATCGACAGGCGTGGCAACGTGAATGTGCTGACCAGTCACCGCTGGACTCCCCTCGCGTTTGGCAATGCGCAACATACGATCATGGTGGAAGTGGCCGGCAGGGCCGCGTTATGAGCAGAATGCAGGGCAAGGCGGTTATTTGGTCTTAAGCAAATAAGAAGTATGTAGCAAGAAGTATATAGTAGGTGGCAGGAAATCTTTGGCTGATAGTAAGTAGTGCAAAAATTTGCACATAGTACATTGGTAAAATGGTAAATTGTCTTTGCGTATTTTGCGTGTTTTGATCTTGGCGATCTTTGCGTGGACTTTTTTATTCCTCGCAAAGGCCGCAAAAGTTAAATCACGCAAAAGACGCAAAGAAGAGAAAAACTTGGAAAACCTTATAACCTTTTGACATTTAAACTTTTTGACTTTTAGACATTTTGACTTTTAGACATTTCGACATTAATTAAAACGAAACACTAACAATCGTGGATCGACAATCGAAACAACTGGCTTTTTATTTTGATGCATCGGGGTGTTCCGGATGCAAAACCTGCCAGGTAGCTTGTAAGGATAAGCACAACTCACCGATGGGTGTGCGTTGGCGCCGGGTTTACGAAATTTGTGGCGGCGACTGGAAAAAAGAGGGGAACGCATGGATACCCGGCGTTTATGCCTATCATGTTTCCATGGCATGTAACCATTGCGAAGACCCCATCTGCATGGATGCCTGTCCGAATAAGGCAATTGTCAAAAAAGAGGATGGTGTTGTGCTCATCGACTATGACCGATGCATGGGCTGCAAATACTGTGAATGGACCTGCCCCTATGGAGCCCTGCAGTTTGACCAGGAAAAGAGGGTGATGACCAAGTGTACATTATGCGCCGATTACCTGGAAGACGGCAAGCCTCCCTCATGCGTGGCAGCTTGTCCCATGCGTGTGCTTCATTACGGCGATCTGGAAGAATTGGAAACACAGCATGGCAAATTCAATGAAGGCTTCCCTCTTCCAAAAGAAAAATTTACAAAACCCGCGCTGGTGATCACTCCGCACCGGGATGCACCCAAAGCTGAAAACATCCTGCTTCAAATCGCTAACAAAGAGGAGGTAAAAAAATGATGAACGGAAACGACTGGCCCCTTGTCTTTTTTACCCTGATATCGCAGATCAGCGTGGGCATATTGCTCAGCGGGTTTTTCCTGTGGATAAGCCTGAAAAACAGCGATGCCTCTTCCCTGGAGATATTCAAAAAACTGCTTTTGATCGCCGGTCTGGGTACCATGGTTGTGGCCCTGATCCTCTCCTTCCTGCACCTGGCAAATCCGCAACATGCCATTTACGCGTTCAGCAACCTGCGCGCCTCCTGGCTCAGCCGGGAAATCATCCTTGCTTCCATGTACCTGCTCACGCTTGCCATTTGTTTTGCCTCCCTGCAATACAATATCCCACATCGCAACCTTTTTGGCCCTATCTTCCTGGCATCCCTGATATTCGGCATCTTTCTCGTGTGGTCAATGGCAAGGGTATATATGATCCCAACCGTTCCACTTTGGAACACACCAGCCACACCCATCGCCTTTTTCCACAGCACCATCATTTTGGGAGCCGGCGCTACTTTGGTCATCCTCAGTTTGCTGGCCTCAAAAAATCCTGACTTTACATTGGCTGAAAAGATGCAATCCCTTTTGTTTTATCTCATCGCCATCACGGTGATCATCGGACTGCTCAACACCTTCTTACTGCAACCCGACATCCAGACCCTGGGCAGCAGCTTCCCTGTTCCGGAAGTAACCTCATTGTGGAAAAATGTCCGTATCGTCTTTCTGCTGGCCGGTTTCAGCATCCTGACCTATTGGTTTGCCTTCCAGCTGAGCAGCGAAAGCGGTAGCAGCTCCGTGCTGATCTATCTGGGTACCGCCTGTTTGCTGATCTCGGAAATCGCCGCCCGCTATCTTTTCTATGCTTCCTATTTCCGGGTGGGTGTGTAATCAAACATAATCATTCTATCTTTGTCTCCTGATTTGAGAATCCGGATCTCCGGAAGTAATTTTGCCGGTGAATTTATTGATTAGCCCGCCGGTAATGATTAACACACCGCGATCGGCCCTGACAAAAAATCAACCGGGCTTTTATTTTTGAGCCCTTACAACGCAATGAACCAAAACCATGACATCTGGCTGAAGGCTGCCGTGATCGGAAGCTTATGGGGGGCATCGGAGATCGTCCTGGGGAGTTTCCTGCACAATCTCAGAGTACCCTTCAGCGGCAATATCCTAACAGCCATCGGCATCATCCTGATGGTTGCCGGACATCGGCTCTGGCCCGAACGGGGAATACTATTCCGTGCCGGACTTATCTGCGCTGCACTAAAAACCCTTTCACCAAGCCCGATCATCCTTGGCCCCATGTTGTCTATTTTTATGCAGGCAAGCTTAATGGAAATGAGTGTTTTGGTGGGAAGAAAAAGCAATCTGAGCTATGTGATCGGCGGGGGGCTGGCGGTGAGCTGGAACCTGCTGTACCGCATTCTTTCAACCATCATACTATACGGCAGCTCATTGATAGCCCTTTATCAAAACCTTATCGACTACCTGGCAGCCCAAACATCCATTCAGTTGCAGAGCTACTGGATACCCATCCTCATCCTCTGGATGATTTTCTTTACCTGGGGCGCCTTCGCAGGTATCGCAGGCATCATGATTTCACGTGCCGCATCAAACGCAAAGAACCAACTGACAATCGCGTCGAGACCACCGGCAAATGATCCGGTTGCCGGGTTGCCACGCTCGCCTAACCCCTGGTCGCTTGTCAGACCGATCAGTATTTTGATCCTCCTGATAGCCGGACTTTACAGCATCAGCATGCTCTCCTTTTACCCGGCCCTGATTGTCTTGACCGGATACCTGGTTCTTGTGTGGCTATACAACCGCAGGCTTTTGTTAAGGTTTGCAAAAAAACGGGGCTTTTGGCTGGCCCTCGCCATCATGATCAGCCTGTCGGGGATTTTTATGGGATCAGCAAACGGTTTTAGCCCGGAAGGGCTGATGGTGGGAGTAGAAATGGGCATGCGGGCCATCTATGTCATCAGCGGTTTTGGCATCATCAGCAACGAATTGCAAAAACCTCAAATAGCCGGACTGTTCAGGGGAAAAACCATGGCACCTTTTTTCTCTGCCTTACAGTTGGCCTTCCAAACCACACCACTGCTCATAGAGACCATCCCGGGCAAACAGGCCTGGCGCCGCCCGGCAAGGGTGCTTGCCGGCATGGTGGGGAGCATGGAATATTCACTGGAATACATGCGCCGGCAATACCAGAAAAACAAAGCAGGCATCATCATTACCGGACCAAAAGGAAGCGGCAAAAGCACTTTAACTGCCCAAGTGATCAGGTTATTGAAGGATCGGGGCGTTGAACCGGCGGGCATTCTCGCACCGGCATATTTTGAAAATGACCACAGAATCGGTTACATGGTACAAAGTGTCGAAAATGGTTCCGAGCATCTGCTATGCAAACGAACCGAGCAGCCCACTGATAACCTTCCCGGCCGGTATAAATTTGACCCCGGCGGTCTCCGTTTCGGGGAAGCGCTGCTCTCGGCCGAAAAACTGGCAGGAAAAGATGTTCTGATCATCGACGAGCTGGGGCCTTTCGAGCTCCGTGGCATGGGGTGGGATAATGTCCTGAGAGATCTGCTCCCGGGCTGGCAGGGGACTGTAATTGCAGTAATCCGTGAATCCCTCGTGGAAGAAATAACCCGGAAGTACGACATCGACGTCAGGCACGTTTACCACGCCGGAGAAGCCTGTGCAGAAAGCATTGCCGATGCTGTACAAAGCAATCAAGAAAAAGTAGTGATTTAGGGAGTACCTGGGGACTTGATGGACTTGTTTTTTGCATCGGTCAAGAAAATAATAGCGGAAGGAGCAAGTAGTTCCTAATCATGAGGAACACACCGCTTATAAACAAATGGATTAAACAACTATTTACGTAATAAGAAAGAGTGATAGGAGTTGGAGGCTCCCATACTGACAGTGAGTTAAGTTTAATGCTTTTTGTTTATGTTTTAACACATTCCATTAAACAATTTTTATATGACTATGTTTAGATATAAGAACATTGTTATATAAAAATGCAACAAAAGAATACATACGATTTGATAGTGATCGGCGACGGTTTATCGGGTTTTTTGTTGCTGTATGAACTTTCAAAATATCCGGAATTTGCTAACCAGCAAGTTCTTTTGTTGGGAGACGGACAAGAAAAGCATCGCACGTGGTGTTTCTGGGAAAAGAATCTTGAGCCGGTATTTCAGCAGATGGTTCACACTTCCTGGAAAGATCTTACCTTTAGGTCTGACAACACGGAGATTCGTGAAGACCTGGGTGATCTGAAATACTATTATATACCGGGCGAATCTTTTTTCTCATATTTTCAGGAAAAGTTTCTTCCCCTCCATCCCCATATCACTTACCGAAATGACAGAGCACTGAAGGTCAATGGTGCACCGGGCGACTTTAGCGTGGTGGCCGGCGATCAGGTCTATAAGGCGAAAAACGTGTATAATAGTGTGTTTCTTGGAGAGAAACCGAAAATAGATCTTTGGCAGCACTTCCGCGGCTGGTTCATAGAGTCGGAAGAGGAGATTTTTGACCCGGGAAGCGCTGTACTGATGGATTTTTCAATTGATCAGCAAGGGGCATGTCGATTTATGTATATTTTGCCTTTTTCTGCAAAAAGCGCTTTGGTTGAGCTGACTTATTTTGATCCTGAACCGTTGGGCATGTCGGAGTATGATAAAGAGATAGAACGTTTCATAAACGGCCGTATGGGCAAAAATTACAGGATACTTAAAAAGGAGTATGGCCAGATTCCTATGCAACAGGGTGTTTTTCATCATTATGGTGATCATGGGGAAATAAATTTGGGTACGATTGCAGGGATGGCAAAGCCTACCACAGGATTTGCTTTTCAACGTATCATGAAAGACAGCAAGGCGTTGGCCAGGGCCTATTTCACTGGCAGGGAAGCCAAACGAGTGGATGAAACCGATCGGTTTGCTTTCTATGATTCACTTTTACTGTGGATTATACGTAATCATCCGCTAGCCGGAAAAAACATATTTACCCTATTATTTCAGCAAACACAGATGGATCGTATTCTTCGTTTCCTGGATCAGCAAACCAACATATGGGAGGAAGTCAATATTTTTGCACGTTTACCGGTTCCCATTTTTCTGAGGGCTTTATTCAGTAAATTGTCCGAAAAAATGCTGCCAGAAACAGAGAAAGAGCCTGTTGTCATTAAAGACCTGCAAAATGTTTAGTTGGGATGCGCATACACAGATTCGCCGCCTGCGCCTTCTGGCGCTTGCGGCCGGTTTCGTGTTAGTGCTTTTGCATCAGCTGGGAGGAACCATCAATCCGGTAATCGATTATGCTTTCTTTGCGCTTTTCGTGATCCTGGTGGGTATACCCCATGGAGCCCTTGATCACCTCGTTGAAGAAAGATCTCTGCTGGGTCAGCAAAAGGACTTTTCTATGATTCGCTTTCTTGTTAGATATATCGCCATCATCCTGGCTTATGCGATACTCTGGTTTATTACACCGGTATTGAGCCTGCTGGTATTTTTACTAATTTCTGCCTGGCATTTTGGTGAGTCGGATATGCAGCCGGCTCCCCGCCATGGCTTATGGAAAATCACCCAAATGTTCATGGGATCGCTGGTGCTTTTCTTTATCCTCATGCGTGAACCATTATATACCGGTGATTTGATAGCACGTATCACCCCGGGGAGTATGCTGGCTGTTAACACCTGGCAGTGGGCTGCCTCTCATGCGGCCATCATATATGGTGCATTGGCAGCTGCGCTTTTGCTGGCTGGTTTTTCCGCTGAGAGGGTGCAGCCCCGCCGGTGGCGACTGTCCAAATGGATTCATTTTAGCATGGTGCTGGGACTGGCTTACTTTCTGCCCCTGCTCCCTGCTTTCGCTTTGTATTTTGGCGGCTGGCACGCATTGAATACCTTCGGCCATATATCCGGATTCCTTGATCACAAAAAATCTCTCTGGTCGCTGTGGAAGTCATCCCTGCCCTTTACCTTGCTTTCCGTTATTTTTCTGACTGCTATTGGTCTGATCTGGTCGGGGCTGTTCAGTCACATCGACCCCTTGCCTATTCTGTTTGTCTTCATAGCCGTCATCACCTTACCCCACCTGTTGGTGATGCAAAAAATGTTTTCCAGATAAACACGTTGAAATAACAAGAGAACAAGCTATACGCAACTTTTGTCATTATGACATTTCGACATTTCATACATTTGCACATTTATACATTTGCACATGAAAACAACGGGCATCGTACTGGCAGGGGGTAAAAGCACGCGTTTTGGAGAAGACAAGGCGCTGTATCTTTTCAAAAACAAACCGCTGGTATTGCATGCGCTGGATATACTCCGTCCCTTTTGCGACGAGCTGATGATCAGTACCAACAGTCCTGAAAGCTATCAAGATTTTGGGGTGAAGACCGTCATGGATATTTACACGGGGAGCGGGCCTCTGGGTGGCATCCATGCCGCACTCAGTATCTCACAGGGTTCTCACGCGGCATTCATTTCTTGCGACACTCCATTTATTCCATCGGACATTTATCCCTTTCTGCTGGAAAACATGGCCGATCATCAGGCTATCATGCCTGCCCACGGCGAATATGTGGAAACCATGTGTGCCATCTACCAAAAAAGCAGCCTGCCCTTCATCGAAAAAGCCATAGTGGGGAAAAAATATAAAATCCTTGAGGCCCTGAAAGCCATCAATGTACGCTACATCAACATCGAAAACGAAACATTCTTCCGCCCGGAAATATTTCACAACATCAATTACAAAACCGATTTATGACACTTCGCTTCTGCATCAAAGCTTCAGGCCGCGAACGGCGATGGGTGAATCGGACTGTCCCGATACGATCAGCAAGGAGCTGGAAGCACCACCCCAGGAAGCACCCAGATCGGTAAGGTCAATGCCTTTTTTTGCCAGCTCGCTTTTGAATTTTCGCACGGTTTCGCTGCTGAACTGCCATTGCAGCCCTTCCAGGTGGAACGTTTCCACCACCAGGTAGCATTCATCCACATCGGCATAGCGGGGGTCTTTCTTGTTTTTGAGCTCACGGATGTTTCGGCGGAGTTCATGACCTGCGAACCCCCTGTCAAAAACCCGGATTCGCACGTCGGAAACAGTGATCTGCGCGCTGACAGTTTCCTCGATTTCCAAATTGAGATTTACACCGAAGGGGCGCAGGTTGATCGACCCTGAGAAATCGAAACGATCGGTCATGGTTCCTGTGAGCAAACTTCCCTGCTCAAAGCGGCTTTCGTAATCACCAGCCGCTAAGTCCAGCAATTCCCACCCATAGCCTTTGTGCTTACCGAGGTGGTGCAGAATACTTTCCTTATTCAGTATCCTCTCCCTGAACCAGTTGCGAATGGAGGAAGCCCAATGGGCATCCAGAATTGATCCGGGTCTGATGCCTTCGTGCGATAATGGCAAAAGGTGGGTGCCACTTGCTGCTTCACGAAGAAATTGTTCCAGTTTTTTCATGATGGGATTGTTTTAGGATGATGGTAAAACGTCATTTTCAGGTATTTTGATCCCTCTGTGAATGAATTGGTTCACAAAATGTATCCAAAATACTCTTTGAGCACGGAAAGTTACAAAATGATTTTGAGAAATTTAGACTACTTTCTATCTATAGCTTAAATACATTCTACATTATATTGATTCATAGTACCCCAAACTTCTAAAATCCGCACGACTCAACCCCTAACAAACAGGCAATGTAAGTTCCATTCCCAAGCTCCTATCACCGCACAAACCCCAGGTCATTCAGCACCACCACACCCTGCGGCGTCTTGTCAAAAATGAGATCCATACATCGAATGTTATCAAAGTCAAAATCGGGAT
>REEA01000177.1 GCA_007695305.1 Bacteroidia bacterium | reverse complement strand
GCCATAGCCTTACAGCAAACCCAAATAGAGAAATTAAAGGAATATAAGGCGGTGTTGATAGATGGGGTGGTGAGGGGGAAAATAAAAGTCTGAATCAGGATTTACAGTATGGGAGGATGTACAGGATAAAAATAGTATTATTGGGTTAAAATTGAATAATATGACACTCGATGAATTAGCATATAAATCAACGGATGCGCTATGAAAGTGCACAATACGCCCGGAAAACGTGCATCTGGCTAAGCCAAGAATTACGTAGTGGCATACGACAAACCTATTGGAATGTTAATAAATTTTGGAGGTAAAGGCCTGCAATTCAGAAAGTCATTTAACCCAAAATACAATCAGCCAAATAATCAGGTATATCCAAAAACCAAGTAAATCCAATAATCCAGACAATCCTGATCCAGACAATATTCAAGTAAATCCAATAATCTTGCAAATCCTGATCCAGACGATATGGTAACACAAACAAACGAAACCGCCCTCGAAGCCGCAATAGAAAAAACACTAACCGGCTATTCGCAAGAAGAACTTGGCCTGAGCGCAGCCGAAGGTCAGGTTGGTGACCGAATCGAACTATACCGTACCGGCAATGGCTTTTATATGGGCGACCCCGATGACTTTAATCCCAAATACGCAATTGATGAAACGCGGTTTTGGAATTTCTTAAAAAACACCCAAAAAGAAGAACTAGAAAAGCTTCAGCGCTCGACCGATTGGAAATTGAAAATACTGGAACGCTACGACCGCATGGTCAAAAAATATGGGGTACTGCGCATCCTCAAAAAAGGCCTGGAAGTAGAAGATGCGTTTTTCACCTTGTTGTATCCCATGCCTTTAGCCAGCAGCAGCCAGACCGCTAAAGACAATTTTGAAAACAATGAATTCAGTGTTACCCGCCAGCTACGGTACAACCAGGAAAACCAGCGGGAAGAAATCGACATGGTCGTGTTTGTAAACGGTTTACCTCTTGCAACGCTCGAACTGAAGAACCATTGGACCGGTCAAAATGCCAAAGTGCATGGCATTAGACAGTACAAATTTGACCGCGATAATAATCAACCCTTGTTGAATTTTGGCCGTTGCCTGGTGCACTTTGCCGTTGACACCGACGATGTGTATATGTGTACCAGGTTGACCGGAAAAGATTCGTTCTTTTTGCCCTTCAATAGAGGACACAACAATGGCAAAGGCAATCCGCCCAATCCATTTGGACACAAAACTGCCTACTTATGGAAAGAGGTATTTACCCGTAAAAGTCTGGCCAACATCATCCAACATTTTGTCCGTTTTGACGGTAAGCCTGGTGATGCGTTGAGCAAACGCACCTTGTTTTTTCCCCGTTACCATCAAATGGATGTGGTTCGTAAGATACTGGCTGATGCATCGGCAAAAGGTGTAGGTCAAACTTACCTGATTCAGCATAGCGCCGGTTCGGGTAAATCAAATTCCATAACATGGGCTGCTTATCAGCTAATAGAGACTTATCCCGAAAATAAAAATACACGAGGCGCAAAAGCTATAGACCGGCCATTGTTCGATTCGGTGATTGTGGTTACCGACCGTCGCTTGCTTGATAAACAGTTACGGGAGAACATTAAGGAATTCTCCGAAGTTAAAAACATAATTGCCCCGGCTTATTCTGCCCGTGAGCTACAAACCGGTTTGGAGCAGGGCAAGAAAATCATCATCACTACGATTCAAAAGTTTCCTTTTATTGTGGATGGTATTGCCGATTTATCGGATAAAACCTTTGCTGTTATTATAGATGAAGCCCATAGCTCACAAAGCGGAACAGCTGCAGGAAAAATGAACCAGGCCATGGGCAGGTCTGATGCTGAAGAGGAGGTGGAAGATGCGCAGGATAAAATCTTAAAAGCCATGCAAGCCCGAAAAATGAAGGGCAATGCATCGTATTTGGCTTTTACGGCAACACCAAAAAATGCCACCCTTGAAAAATTCGGCAACAGGCAGGAAAATGGTTCATTTAAGCCTTTCCATTTATACTCAATGAAACAAGCTATTGAGGAAGGTTTTATTCTTGACGTATTGGCAAACTACACCACTTACAGAAGCTACTATGAGATTGAAAAATCCATACTGGAAAATCCCTTATTCGACAGCAAAAAGGCACAAAAAAAGCTTCGCGCTTATGTTGAACGAGATAAACGAACCATAGCCACAAAAGCCGAAATCATCCTCGAACACTTTATGACCAAAGTGTACAATACAAAAAAGCTTAAAGCCAAAGGCAAGGCCATGGTAATAACCCAGGATATTGAATCAGCCATCCGGTATTACAAATCGTTAAAACGAATTCTTGATCAAAAAGGAAACCCTTTTAAAATAGTCATCGCCTTTTCTGGCAAAAAAACCATAGATGGTATAGAATTTACAGAGGCCGGTATAAATGGTTTTGCCGAAAAAGATACACGCGATAAATTTGATGAAGATCAATACCGTATTTTAGTTGTCGCCAATAAATATCTTACGGGTTTTGATCAACCCAAGCTATGCACCATGTATGTCGATAAGAAATTGCAAGGGGTGATGGCTGTGCAGGCTTTGTCGCGGCTTAATCGTGCGGCTGATAAATTGGCCAAAAAAACCGAAGACCTGTTTATCCTGGATTTCTTCAATACGACCGATGAAATTAAAGAAGCATTCGACCCATTTTATACATCCACCACACTCTCAAAAGAAACCGACATTAATGTCCTTCATGAATTAAAAAGCACATTAGGCGATGTAGGTGTTTATGAATGGAGCGAAGTAGAAGATTTTGTTGTTAAATACTTTGAAGGTGTAGATGCCCAGCTACTAAGCCCTATTATTGATATTGCAGCAAACAGGTTTAATCAGGAATTAGAACTGGAAAACACCTCAAAAGCCGATTTTAAAATTAAAGCCAAACAGTTTGTGAAAATTTACGGTCAAATGGCATCTATAATGACCTATGCAATAGTGGACTGGGAGAAACTGTATTGGTTTCTGAAATTCTTGATACCCAAACTCATTGTAAATACAGAAGAAGATGACTTAATTGATGAGTTGCTTAATTCGGTTGATTTATCAACTTACGGCCTGGAGCGCACAAAAGTAAATCAATCCATTGGCCTTGATAGCTCTGATTCTGAATTGGACCCACAAAATCCAAATCCAAGAGGAGCAGGTGGATATCCGGAAAAAGATCCACTTGATGAAATCATCAGCGCATTCAACGACCGCTTTTATACCGGCTGGGAAGAAACTCCGGAAGAAGCCAGGGTGAAATTTATATCCATTGCCAAAAACGTAATGGCACATCCCGACTTCAAGGATAAAGTAGCCGATAACGCAGACAAACAAAACAGCGACCTGGCATTGAAACGGATCATGGATGAAACAATGCTGAAAAGGCGCAAAGCAAATGTAGAAGAGTACAAACGCTACGCACAAGACGATGCCTATTTTCAGGGCATGTTCGATTTAATGCGGCGAATGATAGATAGTCCGAATTTAATGACCGGCACATAATGAAAACTGGCACTCAACACTATTTGTAAGCACATTTTAAAGGTTTCAAGATATCGTTAAGAACGAAATTAAAAAGCACGATGAATATTGATGGATATTCCTGTGATACTGATGAATCATAAGCTCATGACCTCCCCATCATTGAGTTCAATTACCGGTGATGAAAAGATGCTTTTATACAATCCGGCACCAAAGGTATGTATTGGTACAATCGTTTGAGGTTTCATGGCTTCAACCATTAGTTTTAATGTTTGGGTATCAGCATGTCCGCTGGTATGTATGTTCTGCATCGTAAAGCCACGACTTGTAAGGGAGTCAATGAATTGTTTTGTGTGTGGTTTTTGCAAATACCCTTCCCACATGGAGTAAATCAGGTTGTTGATTCCAATGATTTCATGAGAGGCTTTACCGGAATAAAAGCGCACTTTTTTATCAATATGATTAATGAATCCGTAATGATCCTGATGTGCATGGGAGATAATCACACCATCAATCATATTGCCTTTCCCGTTATATAACCCTTCAATATCAGGCAATACCCCGAGAGCAACCAACTCATCTGAAGTCAGATTTATATATTTGTTAAAATCAAAATCCTTTCCATCCGAATCTACCAGCGGCATGCCAAAATCAACCAGGATCCTGCTGTTTTCAGTCCAGACCTCAACACAAGAACCACCAATTTCTTTGGTACCCCGGTGAATTTTAAAGTTCAGTTTCATAGGTATATATCTCAAGTGTAAAATAGCTTATCCCTAGTGCCAGTGCCAGGGCTTTTTGTTGTGGTCTGTCATTCATGTCGATTTCTTCCAGATCATCATTTGCTTTACATGGAGGTACAAG